>JAWCQY010000008.1:0-19054 GCA_038869535.1 Candidatus Pacearchaeota archaeon | reverse complement strand
AAGTGATACTCATATGAGGAAAAATCTTAACGTTTTTAGTTATAGTTGAGAGATTCTTCTAAAATTTTCTTTACTCTTTCTATGATGGGTTTTGCTATCGCTAGTTTTATTTCCCTCATTCTGCCCCCCCTGCCTTTAGAGATTACGCGAACATTGATTATTCCCAACATATCAAACTCTTGAATAATATCCCCCACGCGCCTTTGTGTTAAGATTTCGGATTTATTTTTTATACAAATTTCTTGATAAAGATTATAAACGTCGCCGGTAAAAAAACTCTGTCCTTTATTCTCTTCTGAAAGTTTTATTATTGAATAAAGAACATATTGGAATTGTTTTGGTTCTGTTTTAATAACCTCTAATATTTTTTCTCTTTCTATTTTAGTATTTGCCTCGTCTATATGTTTAAGAAATATTTTCCTTGAACCGTCTCTTTCGGCAAGCTCTCCGGCAATTCTTAATAAATCTATAGCCCTTCTTGCGTCACCGTGTTCTCTTGCGGCAAATGCGGCACATTTTGCAATCACTCCTTCTTGTACAACATTTTCTTGAAAGCCTAAACTAGCCCTATGATTTAAAATCTCTTGAAGCTGTAGTGCATTATATGGAGGAAAAACAATTTCTTCTTCAGAAAGAGAGCTTCTAACGCGGGGATCAATACCTTCTAAAAAAGTTAAATCATTACTTATCCCGATAATCCCTATTTGTGTTTTTGAAAGCTCTGAATTTAGTCTTGTCAGATTATATAGGAAATCTGAAGATATTTTCTTTACCGCTTGATCTATCTCGTCTAAAACTAGGATTAAGGATTGCCTCTCTGAATCAACCAACTCAACAAATTTATTATAAACCGTTTCGGTTGGAAGCCCGGTGTTAGGAACGTCTCCCCCTAATTTTTTAATAAGTTCTGCAAGAATCCTATATTCTGTGTCTGAAATTTTTTTTAATTTGCAATTAAGATACTCTATTCTTAATTTTGATTTGTTATCTTTTTTCACCCTTTTTAAAAGCTCGTCCTTAACATAAAGAACAGAAAGAGTTTTTCCGGTTCCTGTTTTTCCATAGAGAAAAATATTACTTGTCTTTTCCCCCCTTAATGCTGGGGCTAAAATAGAAGCTAATTGCTTTATTTGTTCGCTCCTATGTAAAATTTCTTTTGGTTGATAAGAGGGTTGAAAAATAGATTTATCTTTAAAGATCAGATTTTTATTAAAAGATTCAAATATCCTATCTAAATCTTCATTCATTTTTTATTTAAATAAGGTCACTCACGTTTATTTCTCATGGAAAAATAAAAATTAATTTAAAATTCAAAAAGATTTGTTTCTTATATAAAGTATTATCACTACTTATAAAGAAAAACACCTTTATTTCTTATGGAAATATTATTTTTAAAGAATTTTAATAAAAAAAATATCACAAAAAATAGAGAATTTATTAATAAAAATTAAAATAATAAAAATAAAAAAAATTAATATAATAGACGGAAAAACAAAAAAATTAATAATTATAAAAATATATATTCTAGATTATACATATTTTTTTAAATTTTCTAATTTAAAATTTTTTGATATTTTTATTTTTAAATATTTCTATTGGAAATAGAGGGGAGTGACACTAATCCATAAAAAATATAATTAAAGATAATTTAATACTTTTAGATAATATAATTCTAAAATTTATTTAGTTTTATAGAAAAGTTTATATATCATTCTCTTTTAAATTTTATATGCAAGATACTAAAAATCCTTTTAAAGCTCTCTTAGGCAAAATGGTTGTTACAAAAGAGGGAAAGAGGATAGGATTTGTTAAGGATGTAGCCTTTGAAACCAGATCCGGCGAATTAATAAACCTTATAATCAGAAACCCAACACCCTATACAAAAAACTTAAACCTAGAAAAAACAAGCCAAAAAGAGGCATTAATTCCATATAACTCTATTATTGCCATAGGAGATTTTGTAGTTGTTTCAGAAGAAGATTTAATTTAATTCTTTAATATAATTATTAAAAAAATCTAAAAACTTTATAAACATTTAAAAATAAAGTATTTATCTAATAACCATGAAACTTCTAGGATTTGGTTTTACAAAAATTAATATAGAAAAATTTGAAAATCAAAAAAATCCCGAAGAAATTAAAATAAATACTGATATAAACATATTAGAAATTAAAAAATTAGACCAAAAAGATATAAAAACAGAGGAAGATGTTATAGCTATAACCTTTTCTTATAAAGTTGGTTATAGTCCAAATTTTGCTGAGATAGAACTTAAAGGTAAGATGATAATCTCTGGAGAATCCAAAGAAATAAAGGATTTGCTTAATGAATGGAAAAATAAGGAGATTTTTGGAGATGCAAAATTATTCATATTCAATATTATTTTAAAAAGATCCACGGTTAGAGCCTTGCAATTTGAAGAGGAGTTAGGTTTACCGTTCCATATACCCTTACCTTTTTTTAATAAGGGGAATAAAGAGAAAAAATAAAAAATCTAGAACGGTTCATTCTTTTATGGCAAGAATTTCAAAAGAAAAACAAGAAAAAATTATAGAACAGGTTCTAGAAATACTTTTTTTAAAAAATCCAGAACCAATATTTACTTCTAAAATAGCCCAAGAGCTAGCTCGCGATGAGGAATTCATAAAAAACCTTCTTATTAATATGAAAAAAAGCAATCTTGTTGTGGAAATTAAAAAAAACTCTCATGGTGAATTATATAAAAAAAGATCAAGATGGCAATTAAGCGATGAAGTATACCTTATATATAAAAAAAGACAAACACAAAACACTTAAATAATCTATACCCTCTAAATTATCTGAATATAAAAAACATAAAATTAAAATGAAAAACGAAGAGGATATAAGGGAAGCATTTAAAAGAGTCGCTATAGATATAGATTTTTTATACCAAGAGATTTATTCTTTAAAAAGAGAAATAAAAGAAATTCAAAAAAACATTTTTAGGATTTTTGATACTTTAAATCAAACCAACAAAAACCTCCTTAATAATGAATTTTCTTTTAAACCAATAGAGCCAAAAAACAACTCAAAATTAAATCCGGCAATCCAACACATAAACCAGACAGATATACATCAGGTTCCTACAAAAACATACACAAATTCACTAAAATTTGATACTAAAAAGCTATTTTCCACAGGAAATGAAGGGGTTCCAACAGACAGACAGACAAACAGACAGACAGACAAAAACCCCTCTATCCCGGTTAAAAATACCCTTATAGAAGATCTTAACCATCAGACAAAAAACCCTTTAGATAAGGCGGTAGAGATGTTAGACTCATTAGATACTATAAAAAAAGAGCTGAGGCTTACTTTTAAAAAATTAACAGAGCAGGAGACCCTTATTTTTTCATTAATATATCAACTTGACGAGGAGAAAGGATCTACAAATTATAAAGAATTAGCCGAAAAATTAAAGCTTACTGAAAGTTCTATAAGGGATTATGTTGGGAGACTTATTAAAAAAGGCATTCCTATAGAAAAGAGAAAGATAAATAATAAGTTGGTTCAACTATCAATTTCAAAAAACTTAAAGAAAATAGCCCCCTTATCTACGATTCTTCAACTTAGAGATCTCTAAAAATAGGCTTTAAAAATTATTTATTCGTCTAAACGAATAAATTTATAAATAAATAAAATTTAAAAATTTATGATAGTTTTAACCACTACAAATCCTTCTCTTTTTCATTTTTTTCTACGTAACCACTACTTCTTTTTTTGGATTTAACACTCACTTTTACCCTTTTTAATATTTTTTCTTTAACATCCCCTGATATAAAAATCCTCTTTTTTCCATTTTGTTCTATCAATTCCTCTATTAAACCCTCACTTTTTTGTTTTATTCTATTTATATGCCCCCTTATTGTAGACCTCTCTTTCCCCAAAATAGCAGCAAGATCATCATAACTCAACTTTACTTCTGAATTTAAAAGAACCCATATTATTGCCCTTTCTGTTATAGAAAATTGCTCAAAATTCGGTGTTTGAACACCTGTTTGAACACCTGTTTGAACACCATAAACACCTGTTTGTTTGTCAAACACCTGTTTAGTTGTTTGTTTTTTACCGGTCAATTTAAGCTCGTTCATTATTGCAATTACATTTTTTATACCTTCAATTTCATTTTGCATCGACGATAAAATGTCCCTTATCTCAGAAAGCTCTTTTTTTTGGAGATTTTTTTCAGAATCAAGATGTTTAATCCAACCACTCATCGACATTATATCTTTTTTTACAGCATCAAAACTCTTTTTAGTATCCTCTCTTAATCCTTCTATCTCTCTTTTTCTACCAAAAAACCATTTAAACATGGTAATATTTAAAGGTCGTTCTTTAAATATTTTTCTCTTTTCGTCGAAAAGATTAGTTAAATCTAAAAAAAATAAAGAGTTATTTTTTTAAATTATAAACAAAAAATTTTTTGTGTTAAGATTAGTAAAAGATAAAAAATCCAAAAAAATATATATAAACAGCCTGTTTAAACACCCATAATCACCTTATAACACCCCTAAAAGAAACAGTTTAAGTATTATTGGTTATAACTAAGGTTACCTTAGTATACAAAAACTCAAGATAACAAAAGATAAAAATTAGAAAGATTTATAAGATTAAGGTTACTAGAATGAATAATTAAATGGAGGTGAAACATGGCAAAATTAAGCGCATGGCTTGTTACCCTCATCGGAGTTTTATACCTACTGCCTCTTATTGGTGTTGATACGGGAGGAGCAAATGGATGGGGAATGTGGCTTATTGCACTCTCTTTCTTAGTGATGGGTATAGGCAAGCTAATGAGAAACTATGGTAAAAAGAAATAAAAACATAGTTTTATTTTTTTATTTTTAAATTTGTTTTATGTTTGGAAACTTTAAAATATCTAAAAACTAGCTATAAAATAGTAAATAATTAAGTTAATTAAAATTAAGAGTAAGGGAACTTAATATTATAAGATAATTCTATTTTTAATCTCTGTTAATTAAGATTACCTAAGTGAACAAATGAAAATTTAAGATAAATAATCTTTTGTACACAATTTAAGTCACAATCTCCAGTTCTTTTAGATTTTCTAAAGTTATTTAGAGAAATTAAATGTATATTTTCAATTTCATTTTTGAATCATTTAATGAGAAATAAAAATACAGAATAATTTTAATTTAAGATTTGTTCAAACTTTTCTAATGACACAAAAATACTTAGATTTAAAATTTGTGCATAAAGCCAACCTAAGTTAACAACTCTTTTCCCTAGTGATCAGCAAATCTCAATACAAAAAACTAGATTTAGCCGATTTTCAGTTTATATTTTTACCTTCTAAATTCACATTTTTCTTTGAAATATCCATACAAATTCACATTTATTCACTTTTTCTTATTTTTTTCCATAAAATATATAAACTTAGGGTGCCTCTAGTAAACGTGAACTACGAAAAAAATACCCTTAGTTCACATTTTAAAAAGGAATAATTGTTTTGGGTATATAACTATAAACACATAAAGAAAAATTTCAATATCTAAGACCTAAGATGGCAGAAAAACCAAAGCCTCTAGCAGCTATTTATTTAAGGGTTTCAACTCAAGATCAAGCTGTTCATGGGATTTCTTTACAGGCCCAGGAAGAAGCATTAAAAAATTATGCAAATGCACATGGCTATGAAATTTTTAAAATTTATAAGGATGAGGGAAAATCTGGAAAAGATCTAAAACATAGGCCCGCAATGCAACAGATGCTAAAAGATGCCGAGTCCCACAAATTTCAGGCAATTTTTATTTATAAATTGGACCGTTTTAGTAGGAGTATAATGGACCTTATTTCAACGATTGAAAAGCTTAAAGAATGGGGTATCGACTTCATTTCTCTTCAAGATAAAATTGAAACAACAAGTGCGAGTGGAAAACTTATGTTTCATATAATTTCTGCATTTGCGGAATTCGAAAGAAATGTAACAATAGAAAGAACAAAATTTACAATGGAAAGCAAATTTAGAAATGGCGGGTTAATCACAAGGGCGCCCTTAGGTTACAAAATTATAAACAAAGAACTTGTCCCTGCTGAAGATTCTTATAAAGTTCAGGAGATCTTCCAGACATTTTTAAATTCAGATATAAGTCTTACTCAACTATCTAAGAAATATGGACTTTCTGTTAATGGTCTTAAAAAGGTACTTACAAACGAGGTCTATATCGGAAAAGTCAAGTTTGCAGGTCAAACCACCCAAGGCAAACACACCCCTTTAATCAGCCCGGAATTATTTCAAAAAGTTAATGAAAAATTAATACATAAAAATTATTAATTATTTAAATAAAACAACTACCTTAATCTACTTATTGCACATAGGACAAATTTAAAAACTTTTTATTATTTTTCTCTTTATCATTTTTCATATCTTTATCTTTAGAACCTGAGAATTCCTTAAGATCCTTAATTTTGTCTCTTATTGCTTCTCTTATAAATTCTGTTTTTGTCATATAATTATGTTTTTTCATAATTTTCTCCATCTCCTTCAAAAATTCTTTTTCAAGTTTAAGGCTTATAATTTTCATTGTATCGTAATATTAAGTAATACTAAGTATTATTTAAATTTATCTAATAATCTAGGATTATACAATTTAAGACTGAATATAATATTTTTATTTCTTGTAAGGAATGCTATTAATTAAGGATTGACTTTTTAATTAATAGAATAAACTTTACTTTATCCTAAAAACAGCAATTACTACTGCGCTTATTTCTTGTTCATTTGGATTTATTTGCGTTTCAATTTCCGTTCCAGTACTATCCCTTACAATTTCTTTAGATACTGCAAGCCATGGAATATAGTTAAATTCATTTAATGATACGGAAACAAGCGGACCAAGCCTATTCCCACTTCCTTCTACAAGGGCCTCTGCCTTTATTTTTGCATCCTCAGTTGCCCGTTTTATTGCCTCTATTTTATAACGCTTTTGATTTTCTTCATTTAATTCGTAGTTAATATAACTTATTCCAGCCCCAGCCCTAACACTAGAATCAATCACATTTCCTACTTTATTTTTTTCTAATATTGGAATTTCAACTTTTAGAGAATGTGTTGCTCTATACGTATTTAGAGGATTTCCCGTTCTTGGATCGTAATCAAGAAATACGGAAAAACCTAGAGTCTTTATTGCATTCTCAGGAATTCCTATAATCGCAAGCGAACTCTTCATTTTGTTAATTATCTCCGCATTTCTTTCCGTTGCTTGACTTGCATTCACTCCCTTAGAATCTACAATAAAATATATAGAAATAAGATCAGGTAGAACCTTTATTGTTGCAGTACCTTCTGAAGAAACTGTTGGGGAAAAAGAAGAATATCTCATAAAATTTAATATAATTATAAGTCCAAGTAAAACTCCTACAGTTATTATCAATGTCTTTTTAGTAGATTTGTCAAGCTTTGCTCTTTTTTTTGCCATTTTTATTAAAATTATACTTTATATTTGTATAATCCCTTAAATTATTAAAACATACAACAAAAACACAGAATTTATATTTATCGATTTATTAGTTTAGTGTGAAAATATTCTTTAAAAAATAAAGCATATTAAAAAATCTTAAAGTTGATTTAATATATAAATAAAATGAAAAATCGAGAAAAAGTTTTCAATGAACTCTGCTACAAAATTTTAAGTAAGGTTCCAAGAGGAAAGGTTACAACTTATAAAGAAATAGCGAAAGTTCTGAAAACTAAGGCATATCGTCGGGTTGGGAGAGCTATGAATAAAAATCCCTATGTGCCATTAGTCCCATGCCATAGGGTTGTTAATTCAAATGGATTTGTTGGTGGTTTTGTGTCTGGTACAAAGAACAAAATTAAATTATTAAGGAGAGAGGGTATAAAAATTGACAAATTTGGGAGAATTAATTTAATAAAATATTTATATAAGTTTTCTAAATCTAAACTTATTCTTTTTTAATATTAAAAAACCTTCTTTTGCAATATAAAAACCAAATAAAAACATAATTAAAGAAATTCCAGCTAGAACATAATTTCCTGAATCTATATAACCACCAACTCTAAAAGTCATATAGATCAAAGCAGAAAGGGTTGTTATAAGGACAAAAATCGAAGGGATCACAATAAATTTAACATTTATTTTTCTTATAATAAAAAAAGAAGAAACAGTAATCATCGTTATTGACGCAATTAATTGATTTGAGGTTCCAAAGAGTCTCCATAAATTTTCATAACTATTTGTTATTGCAAGAATCCAGGCAGGTATTAAAATCAATAATGTTACAAAAACCCTTTTTTTCTTTAATTTTGTTATTAGGCTTTCAGAAATTATAAATCTACCAAGTCTTACAGAAGAATCAACCGTGGTAAGGATAAATTGATTTACCATTAATGCACCAATAAGACTAGCTACTGTTAAGGTTAAAAAAGGGATACCAATATTACTAATAATGTTGCCATATGCTGTAGAGAATAAAACAACCCAGCTTTTTGTTAGTTCTGTTTGGAATGTTTCTGCACCAAGGCCCCATTTTAATCCAGAAATCACAACAATTGCTACAAAGACTGCAAGAATTCCTTCTAGAAGCATGCCTCCATAACCGACAGCTTTCCCATGACTTTCTTTTGTAAGTTGCTTACTCGTTGTCCCAGAAGAAACTAATCCATGAAATCCAGAAATAGCCCCACAAGCAACTGTTATAAATAAAATTGGCCACAAAGGAAAAGAAGAATTTTTAATATAAATTGGAGCGTTTATTTCAGGGTGAACAATAAAAATTCCAAGAATTCCTAGAAGTAATAAAATAGAGAGGTGAACCGCACTTAAAAAATCTCTAGGTCTTAATAGAATCCATACTGGAACAATTGATGAGATCCCAGCATAGATTAGTATCAAGGTAATAAGAAGATTTCTAAGTAAAAATTGATCCAAAAAAGATAGGTTTATTGGATATTTAATCCCAATCCATATTGAGAGTGCAATTATTATCAAAGAAAAAATGGTTAATGGTAAATAGTTAAATTTCTTTTTTTCTACAAGAAATCCAAAAATAATAGCAACAAAATTTATTGTAATTAATGGAATAATAATTTCTGTTTTGTTGGCAATACTTTCTGCAGTCGACACTGAAAAAACAGTTATTATCAAGATTAAAGTAATAAAAATCATAATCCCAAAAAGAATTCCTGCTTTAGAACCCAAAACTTTTTTTGCGATTTTTGAAACCCCCTCTGCTTTATTTCTTACAGAGGCGATTAGGGTTGTATAATCGTGCATTGCGCCTATTAAAACTGCCCCAAGAGAAATCCATATTATAACGGGTAACCATCCAAAATAAGCTATTGCAAGTATTGGTCCTATAACCGGTCCGGCTCCAGCAATCGCCTCGAAATGATGCCCCAATAAAAAAGGTTTTTTTGCTGGAGAGAAATCAACATTATCCTTATTATTCTCTGCCGGAGTTTTATTTTTGTTTGAAATTTTAAGTTTTTTTTCTATGAACCTTCCATAAAATCTATACCCTAAATAAAACCATAATAATATCAAAATTAAAACTAAAGCCGAATTCATTATGAGTTTACCTTTTCAAATACAAATAAAAATAATTATATAAATATATTTATAAAAAATGTATTAACTAAAATAATTAGATAAGAAACCTTTATTAATTCTCTCTATTTTTTATCTTCCTTCTTTGGTTTGGATTCTTTCTTTAATTCTTTTGACCCTTCTTTAAATACTTCTTTCTCAGAAATTTTTATTGGATTATCTTCTAAATTATTTGTTTCTTTTTTTAGCTTTCTTTCTCCAATTGGTATAGCTTCTCTTACAACCAGAACTCTTCCATTAACTTCTTTTTTATTCATTTCTTTTATTGCAGAATCAGCATCAGAATCTTTTTTATATGTAACAAATCCAAAACCCCTAGATCTTCCAGTAAATTTGTTTGCTATAACTAAAGAATCTTCAATTTCGCCAAAAGGCGAGAAAAGTTCATCAAGTCTTACTTTAGTAACACTCCATGGCAGGTTTCCAATATAGATCCTCTTACTCATACTAACTTCCTCTAACTATTGATTATTAAAAAAACCAATTTTATAAACTTAACTATTTTAAAAGATTTATGGATGACATTGAAAAACTAAGGAAAGAAAACGAATTTTTAAGGAAAGAGGTTGAAAAATTTAGATCTTTAAGAGAAAAACAAAAACAGGGTATGATAAAAAAGGCTAGTTATGGGTTATTAATGTCAAGAGCTCCGTTTGGATATAAAAAGTTTCAAGGTCAATTAATCCCTGCTGAGAATTATAGGGAGGTTGAAGAGATATTTGAAGAATTCCTTAAGTCAGATAAAAAAACAAGCCTAAGAAAAATTGCGAAAAAACATAAAATTTCCGTCAATGGACTGAAAAAAATATTAAAAAATTTTACATATATCGGAAAAGTAAAATTTGATAATCAAATTTTTCAAGGTAATCATAAACCAATAATATCAACAACACTGTTCAACCATGTTCAAAACAAATTGGAGAGGTTAGGAATAAAATAGTTATCCTATCTATAAGATTTTTGTCTTTTTCTTCTGGCTTTACTGTCTCCAGGTTTATAGGCTTCCTTTCTCCTTACATCTGCAACAAGAAGATTTCTATCATAATCAAGAAATGCTTTTTTTACTTCTTTATTCTTAGAATACTCTACTATAGCCCGTGAAAGCGCAATTCTTGAGGCTTCAATTTGACTTTTTTCTCCACCGCCTCTAACATTTATTAAAACATCAAAATTTAAATCCCCGATTATATCTTTTGCAATTTTTAAGGGCTCTTCAATTTTTAATTTATCTATAAAATGAAGATTTTTATATGGTTTTTTGTTTATGGTTATATTTCCACTTCCAGCTTTAGCAATAGCTCTAGCTATTGCCATTTTTCTTTTTCCTGATGTAACAACCAAGTCCATCTTATACTCTACCTAAATCTTTGATATAAATAAATTTACCTTTCTTTTCTTTTCCAGAGACTATTTTTTTTACATTCTCAAACTCTTTAGGAACGCCTACATAACATTTTATTCTTTTCCAAGCTTCTTTTCCACGCCCTTTTCTATAATTAGGAAGCATCCCCCTTATTGTTCTTTTAACTATTTTATATACTAATATAGAGTGTTTTGGACCTTTTTGAGAACTTCCAACCCTTCTTTTTTTCTTTTCAAAATTTTCTCTAATATTTTTTTTGTTGCCTGTTATAATCACGTCTTGACAGTTAAGTATTGTGATACTTTCTCCATTTAATGCTTCTTTTGCAGCATAGCTTGCAAGCCTACCCAAAATTGCATTTTTTCCATCTATTACTTTCATTGTCTTTTATAATCTTAATTTATTCTTGTTCATTTAATCCTGTAAGTATTCTTATATCCTTTGCTTTAGGATTTCTTTTTATTTCTTCATCTATTGTCGAAAATTGTATTCCTAGTTTTTCTAGTTTTTGCTTTGCCATTTCAGAAAAAGAGAAAGCAATCAGCCTTATTTTTTTATTTATATCCCCTTGTGAAAGGACTTTACCTGGAACAACAATCGTTTCCCCCTCCTTAGATTTTTTATCTATTTCATATAAGTTTAATTTTATTTTTTTCCTTCTTGGTGCAGAAAGCATTGATGCAATAGGAACCCACGCACTTTCTTTTTTTGCAGCGATTATTGTTTTGATTAAATCCTCATTTAATTTTTTCTTCAATCGTTTTTCTATTTGTGTTTTTGATTTAGTCATCTTATATTTGAGCAGAATTATTAATCCTGCTTTGCGCGATTAACTCGCAGGTTGAAAGAACAAGATTTAAAGTATTTAAAAGCTTTATTATTTTAAGTTCCAAATTTAAAAAATAGTTATACCTAGAGATGCTTCTAAATCTCAATTTTTAGGGCCGTATATTCCAAATTTAAAAACATTGTTTTTTAAACTTCTTAATCACACTCATGCGGGAAGAAGGATTCGAACCTTCGCAGGCACTAAGCCAAGTGGTTTCTTTGGACCGTTTTATTAAAAAATTATAGTTTTTATAGATCCTCCTTAGCCACTCCCATTTGACCGCTCTGGCATTCCCGCATTTTTTATTTAGTTTATTAAAAAATTAAGATAATTTATTTTAAAAATTATTATATAAACCGTTTAAAAAGAAGTTAAATTTTATTTATGTTTTTCCGAAAATCTGATAAGTCCTTTTTTAAAACTTCTATTGATTCTATAAATATTTCTGCTGGATCCATTTGACCAAACGATTCTATAGTGATTACTAATTCATCTTTTTTTTGAATTTCTATCTTTTTCTTCTTTTTTTCAAAAATGCCTTCACAAACATCACTTATTTCTATTTTTCCGTTATCAATTATCACTAATTTTTTACCATCTTCCTTTATTTCTACACTAGGGGGCAATTCTTCTTTAATTTTATCATAAAAATCTTTATCTATAGGAATTTCTGTGACATTTCTATAAAACATTAGTCCCGGAGAAAATTTTGCATGTTCTATTCCCTTACCAAAACGAACAAAGGCGGTTAGTTCTAGTTCCTTATTCTCGGAAAGCATAGTTATTGGGATATTTTTATAAACAACCGAAAGTTGTCCCTTTAAATCTCCAGAATAAACAAGACCCTCCTTTTTTACATGAAGAACCAATTTTGTTGATTTTTTATCCGATATTTTTTCTCTTTTAATCGGGATTAATCCAATCCGGTGTGCTAGCGTTTCATCATAAAGCGCAGAATCATTTTTTGATATTTCTACTTCATCAATGGCCAGAATTGGAATTTGATTTATGTATCTTCTCACAGAGTTTGCAAGTGTTTCATCTATTTTTGCTCTAAAAACAAGCTGATTTTTATTATCTTCTATTTTTTTCATTTTTGAGGATGAGATTATCTTATTTTTATAATTTATTTTTTATTCTTTTTAATTTTTATTTTATTAAATTTAGTTATTTTCTTATGTTCTTCTTCCCCTTCTTCCTCCCTTTTTTTTAGGGCCACCACGAGGGAATCTTGTAACATCAAGTATGTTCAGTATTTTAAAACCTTCTCTTGAAAGACTTTTAATTATTGCGTTTGCTCCTGGCCCAGGAGCAGGATTTCCTGTTTTTGCTCTTATCCTAAAATATAGAGAATTGACTCCTAAATCATTCAAATTTTCAGATACTCTTTTTGCTATAAACATTGCTATTGTAGGATTTGCTTTAAGTCTTCCATGTTTTGTGACCATCCCTCCAGTAACTTTTGTAAGTGTTTTTCCAGACATATCTGTTACATGGACTATTGTGTTATTGAAAGAAGTGTAAATATTAACAACAGCTTCTATTTCTGTTTTTTTGCTGTCTCCGCTTTTTTCAACCGAAATTTCTTGAACTTGTTCTTCCATATTTTTTGAGGAATCTTCTATTAATTTTGTTTTAGGCGCCATTTAATGTCGCCTCCATTTTTTCATTTTTTTCTTCTTTTAATTTTACAGAATTTTCTTTTTTTATTTTTTTTCTTAAAAATATTTTATCTTCCAAATCGATAGGTACAATGTATGATGGACTATTAATAACATTATCCCCCACCATTATTTTTTTATGAACTATTAGTTGTCTAGCAGCTTTAGGCGTTCCAACAATCCTTTTTTTTACAAGAATTGTTTGTAGCCTTCTTTTTAAGTAATCTCTTGTTGTTAAAGAAAGAACATCTCCTATAGATTTTACATTAAATCCTATCTTTTGGAGCTTTATAAATAAAGCCTCTTTTTCCTCATCCTTTGCTTGGATGAGTTTTTTAGCTTTTTCTCGAATAGACTTGACCTTTGATTCTGCTTTCCATATTTCCCTTTTATTTTTTAGTCCAAATTCTTCCATTATTTTTGCTTCTTCTTCTATTCTTTGTTTATCAAAACTTCTCTTTGGTTTTGAATATTTTTTATGTTTTCTTTTCATTTTTAACTATTATTTTTAGTTATGTTTGTTTCACCACCTTTCTTTCCCTTTTTCTTTAATCCAACCCCTTTAGTTTTATTCTTTCTGAAATGGCTTGCTGTTCTTTGCCCTCTTACTGGTTGTCCAGTAGCATGTCTTATCCCCTTATAACTTTTTATTTTTTTCATTCTTTTTATATCAAATTCTGTTTGAAGTTCCAAATCTGTGCCGGTTAAATGTTTGTCCTTTCCAGTCTCAAAATCATTTCTTCTATTGAGAATAAATTTTGGGACACTCGGATTTTTTATAAATTCAGAAATTTTTTTTATTTCTTCATGAGTAAGTGAACCAATTTTTTTATGTTTGTCAATCTTTAATTTTTTACAGATAGCGTTTGCAAAGCTCCACGAAACCCCCTTTATTTTAGTTAATCCAGCATATAATTGCATATCCCCCCTTATATCTTGAGAATGAATTCTAACCAGTTTTTCTTCATAATTAACTTTTTGTGGATTTATTTTAAGTTTTTGTTGTTCTTGTTTTTCCATATTACTTTACAAATAGTTTATATCTTTCATCTCCTATAAGTTCTTCTACTATTCTTTTTTCTATTGCTTTTTGTGGATTTGGAATATTTGTAATTCTAGATTTCATATCCTCAAAACTTTCAAAAAGCTTTTTTTCTCTCTGTTTTAAAATTTCTTGCATGTGTTTTTTTCCAAAACCCGGAATCAATTCTATTTGGTGTATTCTTTTATTTATTGCTTCTGCTTTGTTAAAAAAATTAACAAATTCTTTTTCTTTTTCTTTAACCATCTTACTTATAAACTCATTTAGTTGATTTTTACAGGTTTCTGTAATCTTTTCCTTTTTCAGTTTTCCTAATATATAATATATCTTATCCCTTTTACCTTCTCCAATATAAACTCTTTCACCGATAGATAAAGAAACCCCTCTTCTTGGGACAAGTTCAAGAAGAGTTAAATTCTTTTCGCCTATAGCCTGGGCTATGGGCATCATTTTTTTCTCTAGTGGGTATCCATTCGGTAAATACTCTAGTATAATTGCATATTCTTCCTTTTTCATATTTATCATTTATATTCTTTAATAATTTCCAATATTCTTTTGGTTTCATTTTCATCAAGTTCTAAATCATTGAATATTTTGTTTAAACTTTCCGAATCTTCTGGCATAATATCAACTATTTTAACTATATCTTCTGGTTTCATCTTTAAAGAACCCAGCGATTCAAGTTTTTTTCTTATTTCTTTAGCATCTTTAGGGCTGATTTTTATAAATTTTTTTATAAATTTTTTGAATTCCATCTGATTATCTTTTTCATCATCAAGATAATCCAAGGCTTCTGCCATACTCAATGGTTCTGTTTTTATTATCATTTTATAATTTGTGTTTTGACTTTCTTTAAATGTATCGGCTCAATTAAAAATTTTTTTTCTTTATTTTGGTCTTTTATCCTCACTATAAAAGCTCGCCCTCTTTTACCCTCAACAACTCCCGTTCTCCCTTGCATTCTAAGAGGAAAATTTGCTGGTATAGAGAGTTCTCTTACAACTGAGACCAAATCTCCAACGCGGAGATCTTGGAAATATCTACTTAACTGGATTTTTCCCTTAGTCTTAATCTTTTTCCTTTTAATCATAACTTACTCAAAAATGTTTTATTTAAAAAGCTATCTTTTAGGGCTAAGTAATTATTTAATAATAGTTATTTATAGATTAAAATAGTTATTGTTTACTTTAAATAAGGGGAATTTCGGGTGTTAGAAATTTAATTAAACTTCTTGAATTCTTTAGAATCAACAGAATCTACAAAAAGGCCGTTTTTATTTATGTCTCCCCTTTCTTTAGCAGCTTCCATATTCTCTACAATCACTTTAAACATCCTTTCCCCCCACACCCCAACCCCGCACTTAGAGCAAAAGTCAATAACACTCTCGTCGGGGATCTCTTTTTTGCAATAAATACATTTTTTTACCATTTTTTAATTCTCTTAATAATTAATTTTAAGTTTTTAAAGATTTGTAATCTTTATTAAAGTTATTATTTTTATTCATATCTTAATGCATCAACAGGTTTTAACTTTGAAGCTTGTATTGCTGGAAGAACACCAGATAATATCCCAACAATAAATGCAAAAAATAATCCAAATATAAGGACTAAAGGCTCAATTTTTATATTTAACAAGAATCCAGAATTTTTTGCAAATTGACCGATAATAAAAGCTATTCCTGTTCCAAATATAGTTCCAAATAAACCCCCTACAAGTCCAACTAAACCCGACTCTATAAGAAATATTTCAAATATATCTAAATTTTTAGCGCCAATTGCCTTCATTATTCCTATTTCTTTTGTTCTTTCTAACACCGAGGTATACATAGAATTCATAATCCCAACACCCCCAACAATAAGAGAAATTGCAGCTATTCCAACTAAGACAAATTGGATTACCCCTAGAATTTCATTAATTTGTTCTAGAATCTGTTTTGATGTAACAACTTCAAAATTTGTATCTTGGCGCTCCTTTTCTAATTCGCGTTTTATTTTTTCTTGTAATAAAGGAATCTCTTCTGAAGATTTTACCTGTACAACTATCATATCAACATAATCTGTTTTATTAAAAATTTCTCTTGCCGTTTCGAGGGGGATATTTATTCTGGAGTCGTCACGAGCGTTACCCGTTTCCTTTAAAATTCCAATAATTTCAAATTTATTCCTTTTTATTTCTATATTGCTCCCTATTTTTAAAGGTCGATTAAACATATCTTCCACAACCATAGAGCCGACTACAGCTTCAAACTTATCCCCTTCTCTAATAAATCTTCCTTGTTGTAATTCACTTCCAGAATCACGAAAAAAATCTTCAAAGGTTTTTGTTGATCCCCCACTAATAAGTGTAAAAGCAATATTATCCTTATATCTTACTTCTCCCGGGATGAATATCCAAGAACTTACATACTTAATCCCCGGAATTTTTTCTATGGTTTTAACATCATTTAGCGTTAATCCTTCTGAATTTGTTCCGGGCCCTTGGAATCCTTTAGCACTAACAATTATTCTATTTGCTCCAAATTGTTCAAACCGAGATTCTATTGTATTCTCGAGGCTTCTTGAAACGGTAATTAAAGAAATAATTGATGCAACCCCAATAATAATGCCAATAACTGTAAGCCAAGATCTTAGTCTTCTGTGGCGGATATTTCCAAAAGCCATTAAGAAATAATCTTTTAGCATATTATTCACTTGCTTATATTTTTATTTGGCTGGCCTTGAAAAATTTATTTTTCTTTTTTTTCATTATCAATCTCCAAAAGAACCAAAAGAAAACAATAATTATGATAATCAGGATATATAGCCAGGTATTATTTTTTTTTATAAGGCCCAGTTGTAAGGCTTGTTCTTCAGTATAAACTCTAATCGGTATATTTACGTATTCGGTTTGATCTTGGTTATCAAAATCTTTATATGTAATCTTGGCAGAGAAAGTTGGGTTTTGATTTTTAAAAATTACATCAAAAACAGCGTTATCAGAATCATCAGCCTCAATAGTCCCTATAAAAATTTTATTCGCAGAAAGCAGTTCAAATCCGTTTGGAATCGCTTGTACTGAAACTGATTTTACTCTCCCAAGCCCCCTATTAATTATTTCAAAAGAAATTTTTGCATTTTTACCAACAATTGCTGTTTCGCGAATTTCAATACTAAAATCTAGGTCTGTTTTTGCACCGATTCTTATACCAAAACTCCCTCTTTTTTCAAATTTTTCAGAATTATTCTGTGCTTTGACAAATCTTATTATATAAGGGATATTATAATCACCAGGTTTTATATCTGTTGATGACCGAAGTATAAATTTAACAGAATCTTCATCATTTCTATTTAAATTGTTTAATACTCTTTCAGAACTTCCGACTGAAGAAAAAGGTAAATTATCAAGAACCAAAGAAATGGAAACGCTTTCTATGTCAAAATTTTCATTATTTTCTACGTTTACAATGATGTTCGCTTCTTCTCCAGAATAGAGTTTTACATATTCTGCATTAATAATTATTGCAGAAAAAAATGGCATAGCAAAAAATAAAAAAACAATTACTAATACTGTATTGATTAGATTTTTAACCATTTGAATTTTGAATAAATCTATACTTTATAAGAATTTGTAGGGAGAAATACACTATTTTTTATTTTACGCGTTTCCAATTTTTTCCCACCCTCTTTGTAATTTTTTCAACTTTTCCATCTCTGAGCCAGTAAATCGTTTTTGCGTATTTTTTTGCAATTTCTGGAGAATGGGTTACAATAATTATCGTTTTTCCAGTTTTATTTAGTAATGTTAAAAAGTTCATTATTTTTATTTCTGTTTTTGAATCAAGATTTCCAGTTGGTTCGTCTGCAAGAATTACTTCTGGATTATTTGAAAGCGCTCTTGCAATAGAAACCCTTTGTTGTTGTCCTCCTGAAAGTTGATTTGGGTAGTGGTTTATTCGATCTCCTAGACCAACCATCGTAAGAAGTTTTTTAGCTCTTTCTTCCCTTTCGTTTGAATCTATACCTTGAAATAACATTGGGAGCATAACGTTCTCTTTAGCTGTAAGGTTTGGGATTAAATTAAATTGTTGAAATATAAATCCTATTTTTTTGCCCCTCAGTTGTGCAAGTTCTGATTCCCCCATTTCTTCTATATTTTTTCCGTCGAGATAAATTTCTCCTTTGGTGGTTAGATCAAGACTCCCAATCAAATTCATGACCGTGCTCTTACCAGAACCACTAGGACCCATAATTGCAACAAAATCTGCTTCTTCTATTATAACATCTATATTATTTACCGCTTTTATAATGTTCCCCCCCATTTCATAATATTTAGAAACATTTTTTAGTTTGATTATGGATTTTTTCATCAAATTTTTAGAAAAAAATAACTTAATAATTTATCTATTATATATCGCAACCTTTAAAAATAAACTAAAATTTCTTTTTTTATGATAATTCCTATTCGTTGCTTTTCATGTGGTAAACCCATAGGGCATCTATTTGAAGAGTATAAGAAACGTGTTTCT
This sequence comes from Candidatus Pacearchaeota archaeon, assembly GCA_038869535.1. Lineage (GTDB taxonomy): Archaea > Nanobdellota > Nanobdellia > Pacearchaeales > GW2011-AR1 > ASMP01. The sequence goes on along the minus strand of JAWCQY010000008.1, from coordinate 47 downwards.
GAAGGAGAGAAACCGGGCAAGGTGCTTGATGAACTTGGTTTGGAGAG
>JAWCQY010000007.1:0-19391 GCA_038869535.1 Candidatus Pacearchaeota archaeon | reverse complement strand
TTCGAAACGATATTTTTTCATTTATATCTCCATTTTTTATTTTCATGTAAAAAAAAACCCCTTCGGGAAGAATCCAGAAGAGGTTTATGAAAAATTCTCTTTTTCATCTTTCCCGCAACATAAGTTGGGGCAGGATTTGGCACCTTTCCTTACTAAGGAAGGTTGCCAAGGTGTCATCGGGCCTGTTCCCTCGACCTTTCTTGATGAAATCTTTGTAAAGAACGTATTTTAATTAAAAGCAAAAATATATTTTTATTAAAGGTTTGTCAAGGGTTGTAAATTTTTATAATATATAATTTACATTTTAAATTAATATTTTATAAAGTTTTTTATTAAAAGACGTCAAGTTTGTCATAACTAATGATTTTTGATTTGTATTTTTGCACTTAATAAAGTGGTAATTGATTATTAATAAATTGTAATTTAACTCAAAATTTATACCTTTTCCAAGTTCTAAATAATTATGAATTATAATTATAGAAATCATCTTTAGATAATCTTGATTTAACTATTTAGGAATAAAACTAAATTAATTGTTCTTACTTGTAATCTAACGGAGTGAGTAATATTTTAATTAAGATTTCAGGTTATAAAAATCAACTTAATAAATGAGGTTAATATATAATTAGATTTCTATACAAAGCCTAAATTATCTATATGAACAATTTTTTATAATGATGGTGAATTTTTTATTCAAAAAAAATATAGAGAATCGCTTTATTTATTATAATATTTCTCAATTGAATACAGGGAGGAAATAACAATGGCATTTAATCCTGAAAATATTACTAAAAATCATGTATTAAATGCATTAGAAGAAATTAGAAATAATGAGTTAACAAATGAATTAACAACAATATCCCCATGGCATGTTATTATTGATAATAATACTTATGCACCAAGAGAAGTTATGCGGTATGCCCATAAACAGTTGAATGGTGAGAAAATTTGGTTATTGGAGGGTGGAAAAATTACAAATAGTTACTTAACCCGAATGGGTTTTGAAGTTAAAAGAAATGATAATAATAATGTAAATATAGTTAACAACCTAATTAAAAAATATAGAAACAAATTAGAACAGGATCAGCAATTAGGTGATGAGGAATTTAAATGGAATTTAATAAAAGAATTTTATGGTAGACCAGACATAAATGCTGAAGACTTTAAGAATGAGTTCGAAAGTATAGATTACGATAATCTAATGGATTTTAGGTTTAAGGGTGTTAGGAATGAATTATTGGAGCAACGTATTCAAGATTATAAGAGATATTTAGATGAGTTATTTGATGAAACTCAAGATTTGAAAAAAAGAATAACTAACTTTATTGAAAATATAAAGAATTTATATAAGAATATTAATAGTAAAAATAAGCCTTTTCATGATGAAAGAACAATCGCTACCCTATTAACTTTTCGGTATCCGGGAAAGTACACTTTTTATAAGGCAGAACTATATAATAAGTTTTGTAACTCCATTGGAATAAAACCTAAAAGGGAAGTTGGAGAAAAATATATCCACTATCTTGAGTTAATAGATTTTTTAATATATGAATATATCAAGACTGATAAAAAGTTAATTCAAATAATAGATCAAATACTAACAGGAAAAAGTGAGAGTTTATACCTTGATAAAGAAAGAAAAATACTAGCTCAAGATATATTATGGCGAAATTTTGAGTATGAAAATAAAGATGTAGATAATACCAAAAAAGCAAATAATCAAAAAAACAAAATAGAGCCTGTAAATATAAAGCAACCCCTTAACCTAATACTATATGGCCCTCCTGGCACTGGAAAAACTTATGATACAATAAATAGAGCTTTGGAAATATTGGATAGAAATTATTCAGGCGAAAGAAACAGGAATATGTTTGAAGATTACTTAAATAAGAAACAAATATTTTTTGTTACTTTCCATCAAAGTATGAGCTATGAAGATTTTGTTGAAGGAATAAAACCAATACTATCAAAGAATAGAGAAGTATCGGGAGATAATGAAAATCTTGAGTATGAAATAAGTGATGGAATATTCAAACAAGCTTGTGCAATGGCTGCTTATAACTGTTATATAAAATTTAAAAAAAATAATTTAACCGAAGAAACATTTGAAGATATATTGAGGAAATTTAATAATGGAGAATTTAATGAGGCAGTAAAAAAATGTGCTAATGATTCTCAACCAGTTGTACTTATAATAGATGAGATTAATAGGGGTAATATTGCTCAAATTCTGGGTGAATTGATTACATTAATTGAAGAGGATAAAAGACTTGGTAACAGCGAGGCGGTAAGTGTAATTTTACCATATAGCAAAAAAGAATTTAGTGTCCCGGCCAATTTATATATAATTGGTACGATGAATACTGCAGATAGAAGTGTAGAAGCATTAGATACAGCTTTAAGAAGGAGATTTAGTTTTGAAGGGAAATATCCTTGCTATGATTTAGAAGAATTAAAAGAAGAATTTGCAGGTTATACAATTGGAAAAATTTTAGAAACTATTAATAATAGAATAGAAAAACTATTAGATAAAGACCATTTAATAGGGCATTCTTATTTCATAATAAAAGATGATAAAAATACTCAAGAGAAATTACAATATGTATTTTACAAGAAAATTATCCCATTGCTACAAGAATATTTTTATGGAGATTATGGTAAAATAGGTCTTGTTTTAGGAGAAGGATTTGTAAAAATAAAAAATGCTCAAACAAATGATTCGACTTTTGCAAATTTTGAATATGATGGTAAAGAAGAATTAGAAGAAAGAGTTATATATGAAATTATAGAAAACAAAAACGAAAAAGAGTTCGAAGATGCAATCAGAAAACTTATGAATAATAAAGTAAATTAAATAATTAAGGTTATATGAATTTTAAAATTATAACCGTCTTTGAACACGATACATTAAAGTTCGACTTAAGAGATAAAGATTCACAAGCACAATTTGACTCTTTAAAAAAATTCTATGGTGATAAAGGTGTGCCTTTTTACACTATAATACACAATGGAATAAAGTTTAATCAATATGTAGGAGTAATTCAAGTAGGTAATACTTTAATTGAAGTGCTGCCCAAAATTGATAAGGTAATAAACGAAAATGAAGACGAAAAAAGGAAATGGAGAAATATCTTAATTAACATGTTAAGAGTAGTGAATAATTTCGAAATAATATCTACTGGATTTTCTCCTCTTAGAATAAAACCAAATACAATTCTAGATTTTTATTTTGAGATGTTTCTAAGAGAAGCAGATTATCTATTGAGAACTGGGTTAGCTAAAAAATACAACCAAATAGAAGGTAATATTAATTCATTTAAAGGAAAACTTCAGTTTAATAAGCATATTCAAAAAAATTATATTCATAAAGAAAGATTCTATATAAAGCAAACTGTTTACGATTATTCTCACATTTTTAATATAATAATTTATAAGACATTAATATTATTAAAGATAATTAATACTAATCCAAATTTACATAACAAAATAACCGCAATGTTATTAAATTTTCCTGATCTACCTGATATTAAAATAAATAAATCAACTTTTGAGAACCTCATTTTTGATCATAAAACAATTTCCTACAAAAGGGCTATAGAAATTGCTAAATTAATATTGTTAAGTTATAGCCCTGATTTGAGTAAAGGAAGGAATAATGTCTTAGCATTGATGTTTGATATGAATAGCTTATGGGAAAGATTTATTTATGTTAGTTTGAAAAAGTTTAAGGATAATGAAACATATGTTGAGGCTCAGAAAGTAAAAAATTTTTGGAAATCTGTAAGTAATAAGGTTAATATAAAAGCAGATTTGATAATAACTAAAGGTAGTAATAAATATGTGTTAGACACAAAATGGAAGCTTATTAAGGATTTTAGACCTTCTCCTGATGATCTACATCAAATGTACGTCTATTGCGAATATTATGGTTCTAAGCTTGCAGCCTTAGTTTATCCTAGTGTAGAAACTAATGAGTTCCGTGGCAATTTTTTACCTAACCCAAATTATGAATTTAATGATAGAGAATGCAAAATAATTACTATTTCAATACCCCCAGAAATACAGGATAATAGTTCTTTTAGAAATTGGCAGAAGAATATAAAAGAAATAATATGGAAATATCTTCAATTATAATTACCCGAAATAAATTATTTTACAGACTCTTATGGTGTTAAAAAGATATAATAATAAATAACTAATTCCATAATATCATCTCCCGATAATACGTCATTTTATTCAATGATGTTCCTATTTTAGTTTTACTGTCATCTCTCCAATCACACAAAAAACTCTGTTATCTCGAGTAATGCAGTAGTAATTAAGTTGTGGTATTATGTCCTTTGCTAATCCTAATTTTTGGTTATTATAAGACAACTCTGTATTATCCATATCTTTAACTACACTCAAAATTCCTGCATCAATGCAAACTACGTTTGTATTAGCAAAGTTAAGCATATCTATTAATTCGCTTTCAGGTTGACTAAAATTAATTATAAGTTTTCCCTCGTTGTTTATTTCAAAAATTGTTTCGCCAAATTGTGGCAAAGCTTCGTTTATAATTCTATTCTCATCAAAAACTAACGAATTAGTAATTTCGGGAAATGTTTCAATTACATCATATAATTGTGTATGATTAATTTCAAATATCCCTACAGCTTCTTCGGGAAAAAATTCTTCCAATATTAAATACCCATTTGGATTTTCTATGTTTATCTGATCAGTAAATTTTCCTTTTTGTTTTCTTTCTTCTTCAATTTTATCCCATCTTTCTTCGGCTTCTTTTATTGATATATCAATATCAATTTTTAAACCACTAAAATCATTTTCAAGAGATTCAGAAATTACTTTCCCAGACTTTAATAAGAGAAATTCTTCTAACGACTTTTCTCTATTAAGATTATTTTCAATTAATTTAAGCGTATTTATCACTAACATAAAAGCTTTATCCATATCAATATCTTTTCCTTGATTTGCATTTTCATAAAGAAAATCTGCAGTTTTTTTAATTTCTTCGGTTAATTCATAGTTAGATAAATCTTTGAAATATACTTTTAGTACATTTAATAAATCTTGTAATTGCATATATCCCCCTGGTTATAAAATTTTCGTTTCAAATTTAAGTGGAGGTAAGTTTTCTAATTCTCTTAAAATACTGCCAAAAGTTGTCATCTCTATTGCTATGCATTCTTTTAACAGCATTGTTTCTTTTTCTTTAAATTCTTCGTCTTGTTTTTCATTATCCCATTCTATATATGCTTCCATCATTGTATTTAGCGAGACATAAGTTAATTTATCGATAATTTCGGTTATTAAATATTCTCTCAAATCACTGTCTAATTCATCTAAGATTTCAATTGCCTCTCTTAAAGTCATAAACAAATTTCAAATTTTTATACACAAATTTATTTTTTACTAAACTTATCATAGTATCATTTAATGATATTTTTTCGTGAAACTGTTAACTTTTTAATAAAGATTTTTCAATAAATAGAAATAGTTTTATGGAAGATTTCAGAACTAAACTAAAAAGACAAATTGAAATTATCAGCTTAGTTACAGAAAACCCCAATCAATACACAATTTTCGATTTAGCAGCCAAATTCAATATTAGTGAAATTACTGTGAAACGAGATTTGCAGGAAATAAGAGGGATGGGAATTGACATCCATTCCAGTGGTAAAAAGGGGATTAATATTTTTACCCCATTAAATGATGAGATGATTAAATTACTTATAGCGCAATACACTGGAATAATATCATATCAAAATCTTATTGATAAATCGGTAAGTTTGTTAGTATCAAAATCAGGAATTCGTTCTTTGTATTTAATTACTACATTACAAAATGCAATTGAGGATATAACTTTTCACCTAATTTGGCAAAAATTATCACGAGTTTGGCAAAAAATATGCAAACGTTTACTGAAAAAAATTATATAAAAATAAAATTTAAATTATGACATTATGACATACTAAAATCCTGCTGTTACTAATACTTGGCTAAATGTTGAACGGCCAGTTACTATACATAAATTATCTATCTTAAGCGGATAACTGCTATTATATGTAAAACCTTCTAAAGTCCACCTATATAATCTTTCACTTGAAATGCCAGATGTAATCTTACATACACCAAACAATGCATAGGCTTGTGTTACCCCCTTGTTATGGACTATATAACCATTTGCAATAAATGTATTTTTGTTAGTCCTTAGAGTAGCTACTTTTAATTTATTATTTATTTTAACTATCGATATTTTTGACCACCCATTATATTTATATACTTCTGCTTCCGGCATAATAAATAAATCCTTTACCTTCATATATCCCTTAATATTATTTATTCTGCAATAAAAAGGATGTTCACCTGTTACTTTTGTCCCATCATTTAATTCATAATATTCTTCTGTTTCGGATATAATTATTTGGTTTATAATATCTTTTTCAAAAGCATTTAATCGCTCATTAAAGCTAATTATAATATCTCCTACTTTAAGTTCTTTTATTTTTTTATAACCTTCAGGTGTGAGTATTTCTGTATTATTATAATCAAAACAGCTTGTATAACCATCCCCTACCTGGACTTCATTAGAATAAATAGTTGTATCGTAATTAGGTATATCTGCATTATTAGTAGGATATTGATTTGTTCTTTCTAATTTTAATCTCACTTTCCCTGTAGATGTTGTATTTCCATTAATCCATGCTCTGAAAATAGCCTGGACGGTGTTCTCATTAGGTAGTAAAAATAAGCTGCCCTGTGTAATTGGTGTATAAGCAGTTGCTGTAATAATATAAGTATTTACAGTTGAAAAGAATACTCTGCCAATATTTTTACTATCATGAAATGCCTGTTCACTGTCGAATAATATATTCCCATTTTGATCTGTTGTTACGACCTTCCCATTCGATTGGACATAAAATTTAGCATTTGTACCTATGCTATCAGATGCACCTGCATAAAAAACTTTTGTTGTCGTTGATAATGGTACTTGTACCCCGACATATTGTGAGTTATATTGGTTAAAGAATTTTTGATAATCAAAATTCCAACCTGCAATTTTTTTCTCGTAATCATCAATTCTAAATATAAAATTATTATTACCATCAACAGCACTTATACCATAGTAACCTGTCCAATTATTACCATCATGAGTCTGCCCAAGCATAACATATTTAGTTGCTGTCCCAGTTCCTAATGGTCTTGCATATATAGATTTTTGAGTTGCATTTAATACAATTTTTTGGTCATTGTCTGCCAACCAGTCTTTTGTGATATTCCAATTAGATATTATAGCCTTATAGGTATTAGAATTTGGTTCATAACCAATATTCATTATAAATGCATTTTGTGTGTTATCCCATATACTAAAACCATAACGAGACGTACTATTATCATTATAACTTCCTGCCTGTACTAATATTTTATTATTTCCCGATATATCTTTCCCGACCACTTGTAGCCCAAATGAATAATTAACCATAGTGCCAATTAATGCTACGCTGCCTCTTAAAGCATTAATCTGCAAATTCCCATTTGTTAAATCAAAATATGTTCCCGATGTAGATGAATAATTATCTGATTGTATGATACCTGTTCTAATCTTAGATCCTGATATTGTTGTTGTCCCATTATTAACATCCTGGGCTGCTCCTCCTATTGGTATCTTCGTAGAAGGATCATAACCAGAAGAAAATATTACATTCCCGTCAATTTGAATCTTAGAAGCACTTATTCTTATCCCTTCCGTACTTGAATTTATTGTGGCAATAATATTTGACTGTGTAGCAGGTGTAAAATTAAGATGCGATAATGTAATTGTGCCAGTAGTAATCTTAGATCCCGATATTGTTGTTGTCCCATTATTAACATCCTGGGCTGCCATTCCTACTTGTAAATATCCTGCTATAATTAAATTCCCAGAGGTATCTAATATAACTTTATCGCTTATAGAACCACTTGAGTTTCTATATCTTATTCTTATCCCATTAGAACTATCTATTGTAATAAATGCATTTGAATTAGCATATCTACCTAATCCAACACCATAAATATTAGACGAATAGCCATATAAACCATTAAGATTTCCAATTGCCCAATGCTCTGTCCAATCATTATATGTTAATGAATTTCTGACATTCCCCACAATCGTGGGCCCTAATTGACTACTTGATTTTATTCCTCTTATTGAGTATAAATCAATAAAACCACTGCCAGCTTGCCCTGTATTAAATATTGCATCTCCGGCATACCAATCATTTGCCCCTGTTCCATCTAAATCTCTAATTACCGAGTAATAATAATTTCCTGCTGAACCAGAAGCAGATGAATTCACTCGCATAAATTCAATCTTTCCATCTGCCTCCATATAAATAATATCATTGTAGCTTAAATTATTATGCTTAACGTTAATTGTTGTAGAAGAATATGACAAATCCGAAATAAGAGTTGTTGTTGGTCCAACAAGTATCCTACCACCTATTGTAGCTATTGTATTTTGAGCTACTAGAGTCTCTACCCATAGCTCTGCTGCGTGTAGAGTTAACCATTTTTTATTTATTGACCCTAAATTACCATAATAAGATTGTTTCGGTAATAGATAATTTGAAGCAAACTCACTATTAGTAGTACCTTGTTGATCAATACGCCCTGCTAATGTTAAGTTGTTAAATGTAGGACTTGCACTTGTACGTAAATCTTGTGGAGTATTAATTGTTATATTGCTGCCTAAAGTAAATGGTGATGTTACCACCATCCCAGTAGTTGTTGAAACATTAATATTTTGAGCAGCTAATTGGTTATTCAATAATGTAAAATGTTGTGAATTATATGCTATAGAAAGATTAATATCATTTGTTAAATTACTACCTCCAACGAGTGGCAAGGTAGTATTGATAGTTCTATCTGCTTTTACTACATGATTTAGATTAGTTGCCTGGTTTGTTATATTGATCTGTATAAAGCTTGGAGTAGATATAGTTGAAATATCTTGAATTGTATTCAATTGGTTCGAAGTAACTTTCAAATTTGTTGGGTTATAATTTATATAGTTCCCATTTATAGGTGTTGCATTCCATATACCTTGAGTAATTGTTCCTACTTGTTGCAAATTTGAGTAAATAACAGAGGATCCTAAGGTTGTTTCATTGAGAATAACATTATTATTGATTTTAAACGATTTTCCTTGAACAAGATTCACGTTTATATTCGATACCCAATCATTACCATTATATTTGAGTGATGCCAGCACCTCATCATTTGAACCTAATATTTCTATACCAGCATTAATAGCAGTTATATTGTCTCCTTGTTTATTTAATCTAATAATTTTGTCTATAATATTTAGTTCTGTTGTATTAATTTGATTGATGTTGCCACCTATATAAATATCACCATCAATAATTATATTGCCAGTTATCCAAGCATTACCATATATTTTCACTTTATTAACAGTATCGGGGGTGCCTCCTATCCCAATTTTTGCAAATTCTATTTCGGCTGTTTTTTTAATACTTTGGGTTGTATCGAGTTTATTATCTGTAATTTTAAGATTATCTGTTATCTGTAATGTAATAGAGTTATTGTTATTATTTAATGGATAATTAAATAGATAATTACTTCCCCCTGTTATATAAGTTGTTCCTTGTTGTGTAGTTGTATAATAATTATTCTCAGATCTGCCATATATTAATTGTCTTATATCATAATCATGCCCTTCAATTTCAACAGCTTTCACTTTAATTGTATTATTAATAAGAGAAATGTCAAGATTTGTTATATAGCATCTTATTGATTTTATATAAATATTATCTGTTAGTTCCCATTGGAGTGTATCATCGTTAATTATAGTTGTAAATTCAAAAGCAGTGTGGCGCTTGCCATAAAAATTTATCAATTCATAAGCTCTTTGTTGTGCATAATTATTAAGTGATTCTTGTGTATTAATATTTAAATCTGATACTAATATTTCTTTAACTAATTGATTACGTGGTTTTATATTACTGCCTCCAAACCCAGCTACTTGCTTTGTAACTTCAGCAATCCCAATAAGGTTATTCCCGTTTTCATCATACAAATGGCTTTTAACTTCTACCTTAACACCATCACATAATTTATCCCAGAATAATGTATGTTCTGGACCTTCGATAAATATATTTATATTTCTAACTATGCCATATAGATTATCTTTTTTAGTAATTACTAAATTACCATTTCTATCGATATATATGTATGCCTGCATTAAATCTGCAAGCATTTTTAATGCATCGAGAGGTTCTTTATTAAATGGCTGATAATCGAGCAGATCAGTATAATAACCCAATGGTATTGGGAACTGAGAATTTCCTAAATTATTTATTACGGTTATTTCAGGCCATATTCTTTTGATTATAGCAATAAAAATATTTAAAGCATCAAAGGCAATAATTGGGTATCTACCATTTGCATCTTGCGAACCAATTATGTCAATAAAATTATTTGTTTCATTGTAGTAATTAGAATAATATATCAAATTATTCAGACCAAAGGCTCTAAAATCAGCTTCTTGAATTTTAATTAATCTAACCCATGTAGCATAAACATAATAACCAATAGTATTAGCAATTGTATTAGGTACTTGAGCAAGCCATGCATCTTTTATGAACCATTTAGTACCAGTAATATCTTCGATAGTTTCTCCAATGTTCACTATTGGTTGAGATTGATTAATAGGATCCCCCCAATATGTTTGTTGATTGGATTGAAAACTAACCAATATTGATTCATCGCCACAATTACCAAATGAATTCCAATCATGTCCTGGGTATTGCCCATTGCTGCCACGTCCCGAGAACATATATATATAATCCGCTGTAGTACGGCTATTAAATGTGGTACTTTGTCTTTGAGGGATTATATTATCAATAATACTTGCACTTGCTATTTTGTCAAGTATTACAAAACTAATTGTTTTATTATATTCATCCCATTTGATTGAACTAAAATCAACTACTCCTTCATATAATTGTTCAATATTATTATTAGATTTTACATAAGAGATTCTTATCAAATATCTCTGCTTTGATGACAAATCTATTGAGAAATAATTATAAACGTTCCCTTCATATCTTAATCTTATATCTGCACTATCAAAGACAATTAATCCTGCTTCTCCAATATTTTCGGATTCTATTTTGCGTGATATAGTAGGGGGATTAATTAAGTATTCTGACCAATCCTGCCATGAACCTGACGGATAATCTTTAAATAATATTTTAATCCTATTAGCCATATTACTAACAAATAAATAAATCTAAATTAGCCATATGCATTGGGCTAATTTTAATATCTCCTAAAGAATCTAAAGATATAGGTTCATATTCAATATTTACAGTGAGATTAATTAATTCTTCATGTTCTTTTTTAAATTTATTGATTGCTTCTTCATCATTTTCATCTATTTGGTAATTACCACCCCCAATATCCTTGCCATATTTTTTTATCAAATTATTCCTTTGCTCTTCATATAATTTTAATTCTTCACGGATTTTATTTAACAATTTACCGAGCTTATAAGATGTTTTAATTGGCATATCCTTTTGTGCTAATATTGCTAAGCTTTCTGCACTTTCGATTAATTGTTTAATAGTAATTTCCATTATAACCTCATTTTATTATTTAAATAGTTGCCTTTAATAGCAATCTGTTTAGCGGCATTATCATCTAAATAAGCTATTGCATATATTCCATTTTGCAGTGTTTTATTTAATTGGTTAACGGTTTTATAAAATTCACTAAAGTCATTATTATTATATATCTGTGGTCTTAATTCCTGTTTAAATATTTCCACAAATGTCTTCTCAGGAGCTATAATTTCATTATCAATACCTTCAATAAAACCTGCCTGGCCACGTCGCAATCTTCCTCCATACTGGTAACCAGGAATTTTAACAGACTGTATTGCTTTGACCCTCGCCATTCCCTGTATCATAGCAGTAGCCGATGCTATTGCTGCTAATGTAGGTCCTACAACAGGTATGCCTGCAAGCGATTTATAAGCTGCTTGAGCTGCCTGATAGGTATCGATTAATGTTTGAGCTATTGCAAGGACTTTATACGCAGCTGTATGTTTACCAAATAATTGTGCCAAAGCACCAAATAGATTGCTATATACTTCTAAAGAAGTCTGCATTACTTCATAATCAATGTCGGCTTTTCTTCGTGCATATTCTTCATCGAGTGCTAATTTCATTTCGTTGAAATTTTCATATACTTTTATTTTTTCCATTTCTGAAGCATACCAGATTTCTAATTCCTGTTGTTTTGATAATCTCGCATACTCTAATACATTGCCATAAATAATATCACCTAATTCTTCCATCTCATCTATTACAATATTTGTAATTTTTTCATTTGCTTCTTGATGTTCTTGTAATAATTCTTTATTTATTTTTGCTTCTGTTTCCTTGATTCTATAATTAATTTCAGTTATATCTTGTCCATATTTTATATACAATTTTTTCCTTTGTTCAAGATGTTGCTTTTGCAGATTTAGTAAAATTAAATCATTATCTGTTTCGATTTTTAACATATTAGCCTGGTGCATTTGAATGATCTCTAATCTTTGCAGATTTTCCTTAAATTCTTTTTCATCACCTTTAGTTTTGGTTTTATTAGAAATAATTTCATGAGGGCTCATTAAATATTCATTAAGTATTCTTTCTCGCTCTTTTTCAAGCAAAAATTTTCTTGTTGAATCTATGTTAGGATTTAATAATTCTTTATTTATTTCGCTTAATCTTAATTTATTTGCTTGTTCATTATAGATTTTTAAATTTTCAGCAGCTTTTTTTTGACCTTCTGCTATACTAAACCACAATCCGGCTATTGCTGTTAAACCTAATGTAAGCCATCCAGCAGGGCCTAATATTAATTGCAACGACATCAAATTTGTTTTAAGTGATATTATAGCTGGGATTATTCCTGTAACTATATTTTTTACAAATGCAGCAATGCCGGTTGAATTTAGAATTATAATTGCTCCTGTAAGAGATGTTATAATCCCAATTAATCCGCTAAGTGCTGGTGATAGATTATTTATATGGCTAATCAAATTTGAAATAATTTCAATAAGTGGAGACAGTGCCTTACTTAATAGTTCGCCTGCGTTTTCTTTTAAATCACCAATTGCATTATTCATTCTTGCCATAGCTCCAATAGCACTTCTGCCCATTGCCTCCGCCTGACCGCCAATCCGTTCATTAAGCATTGTCAATATTTTGTCAAGATCTCCTGATTTAATGATAGCCTCATCAAGTCCTTTAACGTATCTTCCAATTAAGCCTGTATTCCCGTTAAATAAATCTGCCATTGCCCTTGCAGCAGTATTCAGATCAGTACCCATTACAGTTGCAAGATTAGCTGCTTGCAATGTGGCTTGCTTTGTTTGTTCTACCGTTAACCCCATTGCAAGCAATTGTGCCATAACTGTTTCAGTTACTTCATCCCCATATATAGTTGTTTGTTGTAATTGTGCTGCATAATCAGTTAAGCTTTTAACATTTTCTTTAGTATATTGATTGGTTTGCTGCAATGCGGTATTTAATTTAACTAATGCAGCTTCTTGTTCGTGATATGCAGTTAGATGAGAAGCAAATGCACTCTGAAAGATTGAGAATGTTTCTTTTAACCCCTGTATTAAATTTCTTGCCTGAGCAAACGAATGGACTAATTTTTCTCCTGCATTTCTGCTTTCATCTCCTGCTAATCTTACAGAGGATGCTAATTTATTTATTTCTTGTTGGGTTAAAGATATTGTAGCAAGAGATTCTTTGCCATCTATAGTTATTTTTAATCTAATTTCATTATCTGGCATTTGTTATTTCTATTTATTATTTTGCTGTAAGAAAAGGAAGATTGATTATGTATTTGCTTGGGCTCATATTTTTAATTGTAATTCTATATATAATTATTTCAAAATTATTTAAACCTATCTCATCGGATCCTTTTCGTAACTATGATAATGATTAGCTCTTAATTTTTTTCCATTCAGCCAATCTAATTTTTAGTTCATTTAATTCTCTTACTTTGTTCAAATAATACCAATCATAACAGAATTCAACAGGGAGATTTTCAATTATTCGCGATTTTGAAATATCATATTCTGCAAGCTTATACAAGATTATATTAATATTTACTTCATCTGGTTCATAGTAATCAATTCTTAATTCACTTAGTCTTTCAAGTTCTTGATAAGTTCTATTATATTCATAATTTAATTCCCTGAAGAGATTATTGTATTTTTCGTCAAACTTTTTTTTCGCGAGAAAAAATCCATTATAATCTTATTAACGGTTTCAAAATCTTCTTCATAAATTTCATTGATATTTGAGCCCTGCGTATCAAGTATTATATTTAATAAATCAGTAATTTTATCTTGAGCAAGGAGTGATATTATAATAGTTTTTTCATCACCCCCTGCAGAATTTATTATTTCAAGTATTTTACCCCAATCTTTTAGTGTATATTTTTCTTTTAATTTATATTCAATCCCATTAATCAGATACATTCTTATCTCCTTTTATTTGGTATCGGATTCTCGTTAATTTTTTCAAATCGCATATCTCATATTGTATTGAATCATCGGGGATTGTGCAGATATAATAATCTTTATCGTATTTAAGACCGCCCAATCGTGTGCTCGTATAAAATAATTCATTGCCATATTTATCAAATGTCCTTAATGCATAATCACCTTTAGGTGCTTTAATTTTCAGATTCATTCTCCCCTCCAATTAATATCCAAATTTTACTGTACCGCCTGTAATACCAGTAGTATCAGATACATCCCCTCCATTGCTGCTGCCATATAGGAATGTAACAGAGTAAATTGGAATCTTCCCTTCAAGCACAATTTTTAATGTTCTTTCTTCATCATTAATTACAAATTCATCTGTCTGCGACAAAACATTTGTATTGAACATAAATTTATCATAAAACGAGCCGCTATTCTTTTCTTGAAATACAACTTCATCAAGCATTCCTTTATTAAGTCTTGTTACAAAATCAGATATTGCTGCTTCTCGACCTGTCATTTCAAGTGTGATCATTAAATTGTCAACAAGGCTCAAATTGTCAATTGATTTCTTATTTTCAGTTTTTATATTCATTTGCCGTACAGTAATAAGAGAAGTATTCCCTAATGAAGTTCCTGCTGGTTTCTCAAATTTATCTGGGGAATAACCTCGATAATGTTGTAGGTTAGTGCCATCATCAGTTATTCCAGGGAACGTAACAGCAGTATTATTATCTGCCTGGTCAATAAATACAACTGCATCGTTATAAGGGATAGCTCTTTCTAATGTAATCTTGCAGCTTCTTCCATCTTGATTATAAGTTAAATCGAAATCGATTCCCAGTTCTTTCCCGTTCGTGAATTTAAATACATCTTGATTAGATGCGTTCTGTTTATGTGTTATAACTTGCACATCCACATTTCCATTTATCCAATCAAGCAATTTCTTTAATAAAAATATAGTTGGCTGCAATGTTTCGCCTTCAAGCTTAAAGTTTAGCATATTCCTTAATTTTCTCTTCCTGTAATCTTCAACTTGCTTGAAGTGACTTATTGTTAACACCGCATCTTTTCTAATACCCAAGGCGATTGGATCAACTGGTGTAGTTACTAATGTACCTTTATCGCATAATACTATTTGTTTAAGTCCAGCTGGTGAATATGCCATTTTGTCTTCTCCTATTGTTTTGGAACTTTTAATTTAAGTATTGTTAACAAATCGCTTATTACCCCCCATGTAGATAATCCATTAGCCATAAGTGTTGCACTAATTCCATAAATAACAATATAAAACCAGTCCAAATCGATAAATATACCAAGATTTAATAGCCAGCCAATAAGACTTAAAAGCTGTCCAGTAAATACACTTATTATTATAGTAACAGTCCCATTTGTATTGTATTTTTTCTTAAAATATGCTGTTATAATAATAACA
Source organism: Candidatus Pacearchaeota archaeon (assembly GCA_038869535.1). Lineage (GTDB taxonomy): Archaea > Nanobdellota > Nanobdellia > Pacearchaeales > GW2011-AR1 > ASMP01. Next base: position 3,405 of record JAWCQY010000007.1, on the reverse strand, counting down.
GCACTGCTTAAACCTGCCAGCGAACTAAATATTTCTATATTCATATTTTATCTCCTCAATTTTATTATCAAAATAATTATACCTGCTACAAGGAGAATAATTAATATTTTATTTGTCTTATTTTCTTTTTCAATTATTTGAGTGGTTTGTAATGTATCTATATCTATAATTTTTATAGTATCCGGTTTTGCTTTAATGTAAAATTTCTTTTCAACAGGGAAATATTTAACAATTATTGTAGTATCTTTTTTATTCAATTTATCAGCAACAATAATCGTATCGGTTATTATCTTAGCTTTTAGTGTATCTTCTATTATTGGGCTTGCTATTTTTATTGTATCAAGTTTTATTTTTTCAATAGTTCTAATTTCAGGATGACAGCCAATAATTATAAATATCAATATGTATATCAGTTTTTTCATACGCTTTCAAATAATTTTTTTTCTTCATTTCTTCTTTTAACCAATCCAGGCAATTCCTTTAGACCACCTGGCTGCCTTGCTTTTGTCCATTTTAAAAATTCATTAGCTGCTTCTTTGTAATTGCCTTCATTTAATTTTTTAAGCAATGTAGATTTCTGAAAATTCCCAATCCCTACATTAAATACAAAACTTATTAATGCATCAAATTGATTTTGTGTCAAGGGCACTTTTACAAGTTCATTAATTGCTTTTTCAAAATCCTTTAAATCCTCTTTTAATAATATTTCAGCCATCTCTTTATTTATTGTCATTCCTGGTTTTGTTGTTTTTGTATGTCCATAACCAATTGTTAATATACCAGATGGACAACGATAAGCAGATAATCTTAATCCTTCATATTTTTTAATTAATTCAATTCCTTTCTCCGAGGTTGTCATACTCCCTCCATATAGAATTCAACCGGGACTACAAAAGTTGCTGCATAACTCCATATCCCATTTTCTTCACCAAGCCATTCATCATTGCTGCAATAGATTAATCTATCTGTCCGTTTAGCTCCAGTATCATATCCGCTTAATGAATTAATTGCAAAGTCAAGATATTCTTCAGGTGTGAATTCATTCCTATATCTTGCTGTAACTATAATTGTTATTTCAATATTTCTGTTTTGTGCAATAATATTTCTAATATCCTTTTGCTCATAATTGCTGCCTTTGTAAACCACTAAATAAGCTCCAATTGGATGACTTAATTTATATTGCTCAATTGATGTTGGTATCTCTACAGGTATCTGCAAATGTGGTGATAATTTATTCTTTACCGATTCTTCTAAAAGTGATTTTATTATTTCTTTGATTTCTTTTATCATAATTGGTCAAGTGTTTCTTTGCCAAATATTCTATCATTATCAGTTTTATTTATTTTAATAAAACCAGCATAATTTTTTCTTGGAATATCGATAATTGTCAATTCACCTCTTGCTATTCGTCTTAGAATATCAATAGTTGCCTCATGTTGTGCAGTCAATGATTCAGGGATTTCAAGCCTATATCTACGTTTGTATAAATTGTAAATTGTAAGATCAACTATTAATTGAGTGAGCATTGCCGGTAAAGGCACCGGCAATGCTGTTATATTATATACCTGCCCGATGTAGTTATTAAATTCATCGCAAGCATTTTTTATTGCTTCATCAATTCTTTCATCATTAACTGAACCTAAGTTTTCATCATCAGTTAATCTGATGAGCTCCTGCTCATCAATGTATTTTAGCAATGTATTTTTATCAATATACATTATGGTATTCGTATTCCTTCTAATCTTGCAACTGCTTTATCGTTAAGCAATACCAAATCTGCATCAAATTCAACAGAGTGAGTATAATGAACCCCTACTAATCCAAGATCTTTTACTTCTACACCTATATTGGTTGCAATACTTAAATCTGAGGCTTCCCCAAATCTTACAGCATATATCGATGTACAATCTGTGCTTGTTCCAACCGTTTCATTAAAATCGAGTATTAAGTTGCCATCTTTATCATATCCTGCATTTCTGATTGGTATATCATTGTAGTATGGTACAATTCTTCCAAATTCATTACGCTGCGTGGTAATATATTCTCTTGCTATTGCATTTAGTCTTGCTAATGTAGCTCCATTCATAAACAAAACTTGAGCTCCGCCATCAACTTTTTCTATTAGGGCATCAAGCAATTCAAGGAACTTCTGCTGTGCACTTTTTGCAGTGTCGCTGTTGCCAAGCGGAACGCTTAAACCATTATTAGCTGCCGTTATTTTCTGTGAAGATGGTATTATTGCTTTTAATCCATTAAACTCAGTAGACGAAGCCTGTCCATTAAAGAAATATTTCTGGAACTGTTTGCCTAAATTTTTAGCAAAGTTCATTAATTCTCTTGCTCTTACGCTTGGAATATCAAGCCCTCTTCTTTCATGAGCTCTGTCAACTTGAACTTTATCACCTAAGATCTTTAATGTCGGATTAGCGAATTGAGGCGTGATTCTATTTTCCGGATAATCACTATCCAGAGCTCTAAATTGTCCGCCGCTTGCAGTTGCTGCTTTACGTGCATAATCTGCATTACCAACAATGGGGTAAAATTCCGCAAATTCAAGTACTGTTGACCCAGCAATCATCTGGGCAACTACTTGTTGTGTTATAGTATCTTTTGCTGATATTTGTTGTAATCTCATTTTAACCTCTTATTTGTTATTTCATTTGTTTTCTAATTTCTTCTGCGACTAATGTTGATATTGGTATATCTTCTTTTTTATCCTGATTATTATATTGCTGTGATAGGTCTATTATTTTTGGCATACTTTCTATAAATTCTTTTATCAGTTCAACCGGTTGTGTTTTATGCCCTTCAGAAAATTCATATTCTGGCGTAGCAGATAATACTTCGAATATCTTTACTATATTTTCTTTCATCTTTGGCAATAATTTGCCTTGCTCGATTGCTTTATCTACAATTTCATTATATTCTTTTAATTGAGCTTCACGCTTTTGTTTTTGTATTTCTTTTTCAAGTGTATTTTTTTCTACTATAAGCTGAGCATATTTCGTTTGGAGCTCTTCAAATTCTTTTTCTTTGTCGCTTAAGGCTTTTAGCTGTGCTTTATATTTCTCAAGTTCAGCTTCAAGTTCTTTTATATCTTTAGTATTTGTGTTGTGAGATTCATCATTCTTTTCTTCCATATCAGTATTATCTTCGGTCTCTATTACACTTATATTTTCATCTTCTTTAAATTCAACATCAGGCAAACCTTTTACTGCTGGTGGCTGAGCGCCAAGAAATCCAACATGTCTTAATGTGCCATCAGGATAAAGACTTATTGAACGCTTTTTGAATAGTCCTTTATTTACCATTTCAACAAATTCATTTGCTAATTGTTTAGGCAAAGCATAAAGAGTGTCCCCAACTCTTTTTAATTTTTCTATCCAGCCAAACGCCGGCGCGTTT
>JAWCQY010000006.1:0-22470 GCA_038869535.1 Candidatus Pacearchaeota archaeon | reverse complement strand
CTTATATTCATCCCTCTTTTCTCTAATTCTTTAATTTGTTTTATTATTCTTTTAGGGTTATCCATTTAATCTCAATAATTTTAAAGTTTTTATACTCTTATAATTTTTATTAAATATAATCCAAATTGAATCTTCACGTATTGAACTTAGATGGAGCCGTTAAAATTTTGTGGGTAGATAAAAAGTATATAGAATAAAAGAAGAATTAAATGGTTATAAAAAAGAAAATGTCCTTTTATAGCGTAGATAATAGAATTTTTAGGTTTATTTTGAAATACCACTAAAAATTTGAAGCCTATCAATAGATATAAAAAGGATACATAAAAAATGATAGATCTTAAAAATTTAAAAACTAAAAAATCTGTCGAAGAACTTCTAGAATTTGGAATAATAAATATAGATAAACCAAGTGGCCCAACAAGTTTTGATATTTCTAATTTTTTAAAGAAAACTCTAGGATTAAGAAAAACGAGCCATTTTGGTACTTTAGACCCAAAAGTAACGGGTGTTTTACCCATAGCACTTAATAGAGCATGCAAACTTACTGGTTTTTTTCTTGGGGAAAACAAAGAATATGTTGGAATAATGAGAGTTCATAAAGAAGTTGAAATAAAAAAATTGCAAGAGATTATAAATAAAAAATTTATAGGCAAAATTATACAAAAACCTCCTGTGAAATCTCGTGTTAAAAGAATTGAAAGAGAAAGAGAAATAATAAGTTTTGAAATTTTAGAGCAAAATGGGAAAGATCTTTTGTTCAAAACCGAAGTCCAAGGCGGGACCTATATAAGAAAATTAATTGATGATTTGGGTAAGGAACTGGGAATTGGGGCCCATATGCTTGAATTAAGAAGAATTCGCGCGGGGATTTTTAATGAGGATGATTGTGTTAATTTATATGATTTTGAAAGGGCGGTTAATGAATATAAGAAAGGTAATAAGAAATTTTTACATAAAATTATAATTCCTGGAGAAACTATATTAAAATTGTACCCTGTTATTAACATAAAAAAGGAAGCGGCAAAAAGACTTTTTCATGGTTCTCCTTTATTTATTAATGATATCCCTAAAAGGTTAAGTGAATTTAATAAGTTTAATTTAGGAGACAAAATATGTGTTTTTATAAATAAAAAGTTTATTGGAGTTTTTGAGATAATAAATAGCGATAAGATATTTGCAAAACCAAAATTTGTTTTACAACCAATAAATAAAAAGGTAAAATGAGAACATTCTTATATTTTTCATCAAGTGCAAGAACTTCCGGAAATTTTTCCATTGATAACCTTATGGATGCTGGGAGGATGGATATAGTTATTCATGTTATTATTAACTCTTTCTTTTTGTCTCATAAAATAAGAGATGATGTAAAACTTCATCTTATTTTTTATGGAGCCCCTGACCCTCCTAAACATATTGATATGCAAATAAAACCTGAAACTAATATTAGCAAAAAAGATGTCGCAAATCTAATCAAAAAGATACTTTATAAATATCGAGAAGGGGTAAAGACAGAGGCCTTTCCTGGTTGTTTTATTGAGAAAAAAAGTTTTTTAGATGTTGTGGAAGATTTAAAAAAAGAGGGAAATAAAATATTTATATTAGATAAAGGAGGAGAGAATTTAAGAAAATCTAAGATACCTAAGAATAGTGTATTTGTAATCGGAGATCATAACGGTCTCCCAAAAAAAGAACTTAAAAGATTAAAAAAAATGGCTAAAATTATTTCTGTTGGCCCAAAAACTTATTTTGCGAGTCATGTGATAACTATATTGAATAATGAAATGGATCTAAGGGGCCTTTGAATTTTTATATTTTGATTTTATTTTTATCTCAAATAAGTGTTACTCTCTGTGTTTTCAATACACAGAGAGGTGTCTAGCTGAGGTATGGTTAAAAAGAGTAATAATATATATAAAATCATTTTTAATTTATTTATGAAAGAAACTTAAAGAAAGATTATATATAGTCTTATTTCATAAGTTTTTTAAACCTCTTTATTTATAAAGGCGCAGAGGAAAGGCTTATGGTAAAAATAGTTTTAACCCCCGAATGGTTTGTTGGTGCGGATGTTATTATTGAATTTTTTAGTTTGATTGTTTTATTGTTAATTGTAATACTTGCAGTAAAAAATTATAAAAAAAATCCAAAAAACAAAAATCTTCTTTATCTTGCTCTTGGATTTTCTTTAATAACACTGGCCAATCTTGCTTCTATCTTTACTAAATTAGTTTTGTATTATGATATAGGCCCAAGTAGAAGGATAGGACAAATAATTATAACCAGTAATATTGTTGGAAATGTAGATATTTTTTATCACATAGGATTTTTCTTTTTTAAATTTTTAACGCTTCTTGGGCTTTATACAATCTACAGACTTCCAAGAGATAAAAAATCTGTAATTGATTATGTCATTGTGATTTACTTCATTGTTATATCTTCTCTTATTCAAACAGATTTATATTATATTTTCCATTTAACCGCATTCATTATGATGGTTGCAATAACTGAGAAGTATTACTTGGTTTACAAAGAAAATAAATTTACAAATACAAAAATACTAATGAGTGCATTCTTAGGCCTATCATTAAGTCGATTAATATTTGTTTTATCAAAAATAGATATCATTTTTGCAATTGCAAATATAATCGAACTAATAAGTTATACAATCCTGCTTTCTTTAGTTATAAGGATCTTACAAAATGGAAAGGAAGAGAAACCGTATGGAGATAATATCGGATATGCTGGCTATCATCCAAGAAAAAAACAGCGGAATTAAGCCAACGCATCTGATGTACAAGGCGAATTTGTCTTATAATCAGATGAAAATATATCTTGACGAACTAACAAAAAAAAATTTTATAGAAAAGAATAAAACAAAAAATGGAGAAAAGATATTTTTAACAAAAAAGGGTAAAGACTTTTTGTTTCAATACTTAAAAATGAAAGAATTTGAGAGAACATTTGGATTATAGGGGAGTAAATAAAACTTAATAAACTCTTTCTACAATACTTTTTTATGAAAAAATCTGTTAGACTTTACATCAGCGGGGTTGTTCAAGGAGTTTTTTTTCGTACTTTTGTAAAAGAAAATGCAGAAAGATATAACATAAAAGGTTTTGTGAGAAATTTAGAAGATGGAAGGGTTGAAGTTTTCTTGGAAGGAAATCCAGAGGATATCCAAAAAATGATTGAACTCTGTAAGCATGGTCCAAAACACTCAAAAATAGAAAAAGTCGAAATAAAAGAAGAAAAATTCCAAGATTTTAAGAATTTTAAGATTTTACATATTTAGAGAAGAAAAAATAACTAAAAAATTTGCTCTAAGTTAGGGAATTATATATTATTTTTTCAAAATGCCTAAAATTTTCTTTACATTTCTTGTTATTAATAGAGTATTATTATTGTTAAATAAAAAACTTCAAATAATTAATTAATATTTATTTTAAAAAATATGATACCTCAGAATAATTTATAAATAAAGAAGGATATTAATCTTAAAATGGGGCGTGAAGAGGAGATTGTTAAAGAAAGATTAAGTAAAATAGATGAACTTAAAAGAAAGGGGATCAATCCCTACCCCCATAAGTTTGATAAAAAACACTATATTTCAGAATGTTTAAAGATTAAATTGGGTTCTAAAGTAATTACGGCAGGAAGAGTCATAACCCAAAGAAACATCGGAAAGATTATGTTTTCTGATATTATTGATTTCTCTGGAAGAATTCAACTTGTTTTTCAACAAGGAAAAACGGATAAAAAAGAATTTGAATTTTTTAAAAAATATGTTGATACTGGGGATATTATTGGTGTTGAAGGTAAAACCTTAAAAACAAAAACTGGACAAATTTCTATCTTAGTTAATAAAGTAAAAATTCTAACAAAGTCCATTCTTCCATTACCATCAAAGTGGCATGGACTACAAAATAAAGAAGAAAGGTACAGAAAAAGATATCTTGATTTAATAACAAATCCAAATGTTAAAGAAGTTTTTTTAAAAAGAACAAAAATAATAAAGACTATTAGAGAATTTATGGATTCGAGAGGATTTGAAGAAGTTGAAACCCCATACTTACAAAGTATTTACGGGGGGGCTAGTGCAAAACCGTTTAAAACATACTTAAATTCTTTAAATATGAATTTATTTTTATCAATTTCACCAGAATTGTATCTCAAAAGACTTATTGTGGGGGGGTATGAAAGAGTTTATACTATCGCAAGAAATTTTAGAAATGAAGGTATTGATCGATGGCATAATCCAGAATTTACTATGATGGAAGCTTATGCTGCATACTGGGATTATAATGATATGATGGAGCTCGTAGAAGACTTATTTGTATATGTATGCAAAAAGATCAATGGTTCAACAAAGGTCATTTTTAGAGGAAAAGAAATTGATTTTAAAAAACCCTGGAAAAAGATGACAATGAGAGAAGCGATAAAAAAATGGGTTGGAATAGATGTTGAAAAAAAATCAGAAAAAGAATTAAAAACTTTTATAGAAAAGTATAATATTAAAGCAAAGGGAGAAAGTTGGGGGTGGTATGTTCAAGCGATTTTTGAACATTTTTGTGAAGATAAAATAGAACAGCCTACCTTTATAATTGATCATCCTCTAGAAACAACTCCATTATGTAAACTCCATAGGAATGATAAACTCTGTAGAATTATAGAAAGATTTGAACCTTTTTGTATGGGTACAGAATTAGCAAATGCTTACTCTGAGTTAAATGACCCGATAATGCAAAGGAAACTTTTGGAAGAACAACAAAAAATGTTGTCAAAAGGAAATGAAGAAGCAAATCCTTACGATGAAGATTTTATAAACGCATTAGAGTATGGAATGCCCCCCACAGGCGGACTTGGTGTTGGTATTGATAGAATGGTTATGCTTTTTACAGGACAAGATTCTATACGGGATGTGATTATTTTTCCTTTTATGAAATCTGAAGAAGAATAATTTAATACATACTTAATTTAAACTCTATATCTTTATTTTTTGTGAGTTTTATACCTGGTGAAAGTGGAGAGACTAAGTATTTAAATGGATAAGCAAGAACCTTTGCCCAGGTTGGCCAATTTTCATATACTTTTGTAATATTCAGATCCAGACATAAATAAAATTCCCAATTTCCCTTGTAAAGTCTTTCGTCATCTAAATTTGCTCCAATTCCTATTGACGCCCCTTTGAATGGTTTTCCTATGTGGTAATTTATAAAATATTTTTGTGTTCCGGAATAATTCCAAGTATTTCCCGGATGATCCTTAACCCTTAGAAATTTAATTGGATTTAAAGTCAATTTAAGCTGAACTTCATCCAATCCAGGAACATAATATTCAACTATTGGTTTAACAGCACCTATTGTAGTAAAAAGTTGGTCGGCCCTATCAAAACCGGCAGAAGTTGCAAAACCTTCATGATATTCTGCAAACAAAGTAATTAACATTGTTGTCCCAAAACCTAACAATCTTGAGTCTAGATTATTATAACCCGCCATTTCGTAAAAATTTGATATTTCTGATGATATAATGTTTCCTGCCACAAGATGACCAAATTTATCAAAACCCTTAGCATACCCCCAATCCTCAAAATAATGAAATTCTCCACGATTCTTCCACCACCACTGATTTGTGTAATATAATCTTAATCCCCCCAGAGTAACTATCGAGCCCCCAATAATAGGTAATGTTTTTACAAAAGTTGGATTTTTTTTGTCTATTTCAAATGAATATTTTGGTTCAAAAACATAATTTTTCCAATCATCCATTAAATTTGTTTTATTAAATAATTCTAAATTTGAAAGCTCATCTTCATCTTTGAAAAGTGAAACTACTTTGGAAGGCTCAACTATTTCTTTATTTAAAGCTATTCCATTTAATTTTGATTCTAGATTAGAAGCCTTTTTAATTGGGGGTTGTTTGATTACTCTGAGTGTATCAATTTTATTAATAGTATAATCATCTAATTTTTTTTTGTGTATAATAGGATCTCTTTTTATCATCTTATTAGTTTTAAATTCTTCTCTATAATAACCTATATGATCAGAAGATAATAAAATAGATAAAAGAGTACTTCCTAATAATAAAGAATTTCTCAAAATTGACCTAATTCTCATTTTTATTTGATTAGTAATAAATTTTTAAATATTCTTATTCAATAGTATAAGAATTAATAAAATTAAATAAAGTATAAATATTATAAAGATGAACCTCCCAATAACAAGAGAACGGGCTTGGGAATTAATTTTAAAGTATAATAAACATGAACCAGACCTGATACATTATCTAGAATCTGAAGCCGTAATGGAGGGACTTGCAGAATATTTTGGTGAAGATGTTAAATATTGGGGTATGCTTGGTTTACTTCATGATATTGATTGGGGGATAACAAAAAATAATATTGCTACTCATTTAACAAAAGTCAATGAAATTCTAAAGGATTTTGGTTTTGATGATAAGTTTATTGAAACTTTAGTTTCGCACGGTTATGGATTTAAGGAACTTCCTCACTTAGCTAATAAAATTAGGACCGAAAAGGTTCAATACTGCCTTGCGGCAGCTGAAACTGTAACCGGCTTAATTCATGCATATGCCCTTATGAGAGGTAAAAAAATAACCGGTATGGATGTAAATGGACTTATGAAAAAATTTAAAGATAAAACTTTTGCGGCAAAGATAGATAGGAATGTTATAAAAGAAATAGAGTATACTGGATTATCCCTAGAAAAATTTTTTGAGATTGCTATAGAATCGATTAAAAAAATAAAAAATAAGGTCGGACTAGATTGAAAATGCCTAAAAAAAATATAGAAATAGGAAAAAGGAATAGGATATCTGGAAGAAAATTTGAAGCAAAGGTTAGACAGAATCTTGAGGATATGGGGTGGATTGTTTCAAAATGGGTGAATACAATAGAACAGGAAAAAGACGGGGGGATTTGGAAAATTGTTCCTGCAAAACCAAAATTTATATTTGATTTAAGAATAAAGAGAATGGTCCCATGGGGCATAATATCAGGATTTCCTGATTTTATATGTTTTAAGAAGTATGGACCAGAGCATTATAATGTAATAGGAGTTGAAGTAAAACAAGATGGTTATTTAGATGCAAAAGAAAGGGCAATGTGTCAATGGTTAATAGATAGAATATTTAGCAAAATCCTAATAGCAAAAAGGGGGAAGAAAAGAGGCGAAATTGAATATATTGATTTTAAAACAAAGTATGGAATACAATAAAACTTAAAATTAATAGAATATTTTATCATAAATGCTCAATATTATTTTTATTAAACCTCTAACAAAATTAATTTTATTAATTCTATTCTTACCAATTATTATGGGGGTTTGTTTTGAAGGCCAAATTAATATAAATAATGCTTCAAAAAACGATTTAATGAAAATAAAGTGGGTAGGGAATGTTACTGCACAATACATAATTGATTATAGAAATCAAAAACCATTTAATTCTCTTGATGATTTAATATTTATAAAAGGTATAGGAGAAAAAAAATTATCTGACATAAAAAATGAAGGAAAGGCTTGTGTCACATCAAAAACAGAAGAAGGAGTTATAAATAAAGAAAATAATAAAATGAATAAAACGAATAACCAAAACAATTCTGTTTTAATTAATAATCCTATTAATAACAGCAATTTAATTAATCAATCTTTATACAATATTACTCAAGATCAAATTATAAGATTGAATTCAAAAAATATAAAAACAAGATTAAACTCTAATTTTAAAGGAGAGAATTATGCTATTTATTGGCTTGTATCTTTCTCTATCTTAGTTGTAGTCTTATTCATACTAAAGAAAAAAATATAAAATGAGTTTAGACGATAATTCAAGATTAAGTGCCTTATTAATTTTGGAAGTTTTAGGTAGGCCTCCAGAATATTTAACAGAAACATTAAAAAACCTTATAGAGGGTATTCGAAAAGAAAAAGGCATATTTTTAAAATCAGATAAAATTAGTGACGCAAAAGAAATTAAAGAAGATAAAAATTTTTATACGAGTTTTGCAGAAATAGAAATTGAAGTTGAAAACGTAGCCTACTTGACATCTTTGATATTTAAGTATATGCCGGCATATATTGAAATAATCTCTCCAAAAAATATAACGATGTCTAATAACAACTTTAATGATTTTTTTAATGAACTTATAAGAAGGCTTCATGAATATGATGAAATTGCTAGAATAATCCAAATAGATAGACAAAAACTTATCGATAAGATTAAAGAATTGGAAAAAAATAGTATAGATAAAAAAGACGAAAAAAAAGAATAGTTACTTTTCTCCTTCTGCAATTTTTATTAGATTTGTTTTAGGTCTAACCTTTTTGTATTTTATAAAAAACCAAGATAAAAAAATTAGGATTAATATAACTAGAGTCCACCCAATTATTTTCCCAGTTGAACCTGATTCTGATACTTTTTCACAATTATTTAAACAACAGAGAACATCTACTGTATCGCTTGTGTTTACGGAATCCCCAGAACATCTCTGCTCTTTATTACAGAAATTTCCCCCTAATTGAGAGCAGGTTACTAATATTTCTTCTTTCTCATCACCATTTTCTGAAATATAATCATTAATAAAATTTATTAGAATTTTTAAAGAATCTGTTATATTGTTTGCTTGTGCTATTATCTCCCCTTCAATTTTTAATTCGCGGGAAGAAGAATTTATAATTATCTCTACTCTTCCTGCAGAATTTGCTTCAAGAGAATTTATTTTCTTTGGGGAGACGTCTAGGTATTGTTTAAGATTATTTGGAATAATAAATGAAATGTTCTCAATTTTAATACTCCCATTATTTAGAACATAGATTATTTTTTTATATCCTGTAGAATTTGTTGCGATTGATATATTAATTTTACGCGGCTCAAACCTCAATGTTGAATTTTCTTCTCGTCTAATCGTTACATTTTCTTGATTCATTATTTCTAAACCTTCAAAAAATATTGGGATAGAATATTCTATATTATTTGAACTTAGATTTATTTTTTCAAAAATTCTTTTTTCTGTTTCAAGAAAAAAATTAATTCTCTTTATTTCTCCAGATAATAGTTCAACGGACCTAACAGAAGAAATATTTTCTGACGTTTTGATATCTATTTTTATTTTTTTATTTAATAAGTTTTGTAATTCAAGATAAAAATTATCCTGAGTATTAACAAAACCTGGTTTAACTGAGAATGAAGCTACTTCATTCTTAATCTTGAAATTTTTTATAATATCTGAATCTTTTTCCAGAGTTCCGTTCATATATCTTACACCTTTTATAATAATGGAATAATTTCCGGGGGATTTTCCAATAAGAGATGCGTAGATATAGAATTCATTATTTATTTTTCCAATATTATACTCTACAGGAATTTCTATATTATCCTGATAAAAATGGACGTTGTCTAAAGTTATTTGATCAAGAAAAATCCCGGAAACAATTGCAATGAGTGTTTCGCCTTGCAAAAATTCTGATTTTGTCTCTATTTCTACTGCAGAAGCATAAAAAATTGTTAATAAGAATAGACCAAAACTAAAAATAATTTTTTTATAATTAATATCCATTCCTTTATTTACTCCCCATTTCTTTAAGTTTTTTTAATACTTCATCTAATTCTTTACTCTCAGAGGGTTTTGTTGGTTTTTTTGGTGGTATTTTTTGTGGTTTAGGGATCAAAATTTTTCTTTCTTGGACAGGCCTTCTTGGGTAATAAGTAGTTAATGGAGGGGATGGTCTATACCCCGGAGGGAAATTTCCTAAATGTAATGGTGATGGGCTAGAGGTTCCAGGTTTTCCTTTTTTTAACTTAATCTTCATCCATAAATTTCTTAACTTCTCTCTAAAGATAATACCAAGAGCTACAAGAACAATTAAAATAGAAAGTATCCAAATCAAGGTATAGTTACCCTTTGATTTCTTTTCTGGTAAACAACAAACATCTGTAGAAAGTTCACAAGTATAAGTTGTGGAGGTTGTTTCTCCCTTTTGACAGCTTGAAGGCCTACAAATCCCGTTATTAATAATACATGTATTTTGAGTAGTTTGGGAGGAAGGATCTGCACATGTCCCACCTACACAACATCTCTGATTTAAACTGTCTGATGAATTTACAAATCTACCACCCCTACAAATTTTTCCTGGTGAACAAATATTATTTGATGAGCCGCTTAATTCTGCGCATGATAAAAGTGTTGGCGGATTTGAACAACATTCTGACAAAACAGGACATGAATATTGAGAAGAGAGTACCTGACCAGTACAGCTTCCAGATGATACACAATAGTAACCTGAAGAAGTGCATGAAGGTAATTGTGTCGTATCCGGACCTCCTCCGCCGCCGCCGGTTGTTCCTCCGGTTTGGATTGTTTTAGGCCATATAGAAGCGAGTATAAATGCGGTATTTCTTATATGATCTTGCCAACATCCATTTGCCCCTTGAGATTCTAAAAGCCAGTTCTTTGCATTTGTTTTTTGAGTAAGCGGCTGTCCTAAAAAAGGATACATTGCTAGAGCAGTGTCATAATATTTATCTCCAGATACAGACCACCACTTATTGTCTATTTGGGCCATAAGCAAAGAATCTCTATAACTTGTTTCTCTAGTTAAAAAATATAAAAATGCGTCTGGGAGCGCTCTTGGATTATCTTCTGCAAAAGTTATAAGATATGGAAGATAGGGGGAGACAGGTTTATTAAGACTTTTAAGAACGAGTGTTGCCCAAAGTGTTCCTTCATAATTACATATGTTATTTTCTGCAAAACAATATGACTCAACTTTTTCCTTAGTTTCGCCCCTTGCAGATGCTCCGTGTGTCTGAGATGTAACATGAACTCTTGTCGGATTTGTTAATTTTGTAAAGATTAGGTTAGTTTGGAAATTATCATCGCATGAAACTTTAAACTCAAAATTATAGCAAGTAGGTGATATTTGAAACCAATAGTTATCATAAGCCCTTGTTAAGCAAGGACCAGCATCTTGGCTTAATTTTCTTTCCTCATTAATTGAAAATTGGTATGATAATGAATTATATTCTACTGAGCAAGTAGCGCTAGAACCTCCAGTATTATCAATTTGGAGGTACCATGCTAATTCGGTAGTGCTCTTATTCTGAGAAAAAAGCCAATTTTGTGCTGAATTGGTTTGTTGGTTCGCGTTCTTTAGTGCTAAAATTGCTTGAGCAGTGGTTTTAATTCTACATATAGGATCAGATTGACTTAAAGTCCAGCACTGTCCATTATTAGTGGAGGAATCGTTAAGTTCTTTTTTGCATCTTCCTGTCGCAAGTGTTGAAAAAATTTTCTCTTCTGTAGAGAGTGCCGAGCATTTTTCAGTTGTATTTGTTTTATCTTGAAGGCATGAGTAAGCTTTATCGACTTTTTGGGTTTCATTGGCTATATCTGTTTGCTGTGCAATTGCTAAATTAGTATTTATAAAAATAAAGGAAATAAACAGAATAAAAAAGGAAACCCCAAACCTCTTTTTCATTTTATTTAAAAGTATATGTTATTTTTAAAATTATCTTTAATTTTAGTAATCAAATATTTAGATGATATTTGGATTATTTTTTTATAATATATTCATACCCTTTTATTTTTTTCATAATTTTTATGTTTTGCTTTACTTATAATATAATTTATGGGATTTTTATATCTTAATTCTTCTTCTGTTGGGTCTAAACCAAGATTTTTATAATAATCATTCTCATAATTAGGGGGTGGAACGATCTTATTTCTATAGCTCCAAGAAAGTTGTGCTTTTATATAACCTTTCTTTAATTGGGGTTGATTTTTTTCGTTCCAAGCATATATTATCCTTTCAAGCTCCTCCTTATCAATTCCAATTGCCCTAAAAAGATTGATTAGTATAAATAAAGATCTTTTTTTTCCATCTTTCATTCCTTCTAAAATTTTTTTTATTGTTGGGGGCAAAAAATCTTCAGAAAAATTTTGAACCTCAATTTTTTTAAAATCTCGATTGTTTTCTTCTTGTGAGAAATATAATTGCTTTTCCGGATTTTCGTTTTTGTACCAGTCTAAAGCCTCTCTTAATAGCTCGGTGGCTTCTCCTTCTTTTACATTCGGCATAAAATTTTTTATTTCTGCTTTTAATGGGTCTGCATCCATTGGTTGAAAATAGTTAAGTTCTTCAGGGGTTATAACAACAGAAGCAAGAGCTGTTTTTTCATGAAGTGAATAGGGGGCCCTAAATAGATGTCTAGAAGAAACAAGGATCAGATCTGGCATCACTTCCTTTATAGCTTCAGAATCTTTAACATATTTTGTTTTATCGCGGTTTGGAGCATTAAGCTCAGTTATCTTTTCAATTAGTTCATTTTTAGAAATTTCCTTTATAAACTTAGTTATGATACGCGGCCATTCTGGAAACATTAAAGAAGTTTTTATGTTATTGATCTCTTTTGGGAAAGATTTTGAAGGAATAAGGATATGGAAACCTTTGCTTCCACTAAATTTTAGTCCAAAATTTTTAATCCCATAAAATCTAAAAATTTTAAGAATGATATTTGTTAAAATTTTACTATAATCAAAATATTTTGAATCTACATCAATCAACAAATCCCATCCCTTTCTTAAAGAATTAAGTTGTTGTTGGCTCATATCTGTTGATATTTTTAATGGGTCTTCCCAAAGTTCTTCTGAGCAATGAAAACTTGTAGCTCCTTTTTTTACAAGCTCAAAAACATCTTGAGGGTATTGTAAAGTATCTGGTCTTTTCCCGAAAACTTCAAAGTATCTTGGAACAACTTCCCTATCCTGTGAAAATGAAAATATAGCTTTTTGGATATCCTGTCTTGAATAATAAAGCTTAGTCAGTTTTTTTATCCTCTTTTCTTTCTCATTTTCTTCTTTTTTATTTTCTTCATTCTTTTTAACAGTTGCTCCATTTACCAAATCTTCTCCTCTCATAATAAGATATTAAAAGATATAAATAAAAAGGTTGTGTTAGCCATAATTAAAACTATTAAAAGTATATAAATAATGGATAATTAATAATAAAAATACTTAAAAGCTTAAATAACCCTATTTTAAAATGCTCGTAAAACTTGAAAATCCAATGTTATTCTCCAGAGTTATTGAAATAATCTCGGAGTTGGTAACAGAAGTAAAAATGAAATTTAACGAGAATGGTTTAAGTATAACTGCGATGGATCCTGCTGGTGTTTCTATGGTTAAGTTTGTTTTACCAAAAAAATCATTTTCTGTTTTTGATACGGAAGAGGAAGTTCTTGGAATAAATCTAGATAGCATGAAAAGAATATTAAGAAGGGTGAGTTCTGCTAGCTCGCTATTAATGGAAAAAAGAAAAAATGTACTTAATATTCAAATAAATGATAAAATAAAAAGAAATTTTAACTTAAGTCTTATTGATATAGAAAAAGAAGATAAAGAAATGCGAGATCTCGAATTTAGCTCTTTGGTCGAACTTAATTCAAAGGATTTTTCTGATTCAATTGAAGACTGTTTAGTTGTAGCTGATTCATGTACATTTATTGTAAGTAACGGAAAGTTTATAATAGAGGCAAAGGGATTAAACAGTGCTGCTTCTGAATTTTCTGGAGATGAAGCAAAAATCCAGGCAGAAAATTGTAAAGCAAGATATAGTCTTGAATATCTTCAAAAATTTGTTAAAGGGGCAAGACTCGCTGATAAGATTACCTTAAAATTTTCAAATGATCATCCCCTTAGAATAGATATTAAAAATGAGTTTTTAGAACTTTCTTTCCTTCTAGCACCAAGATTTGAGACTGAAGATTAAAATAAATTTAAGATATTAGAACAAGAATTAGATATCTTAAAGTTTAATGGTAAAGTTATAGATATGATAAAAAAGATTTTTTAAATTTAATTTTAAGGATAATATTTATAAACAAAATTCTCGTATAGGAATTATGAAAAAAGGGGTAAAAAAAATAGTTAATAATCTTCTTTTAAAAATTAATTACAGGGCTCAGATTAGTGTTTTTATTATAGTTGCATTAGTAATCTTAGTGGTAATGGTATTGTTCTATTTTTTTCTTCCAAGTATAAATACAAAAATGAAGGGAGGTTTTGATGAAAAAAATCCTAATGCATTTATACAAACATGTCTTGAAGATAAAATCAAAGAAAGTGTTAAAACTATTTCCTTACAAGGAGGGAGTATTCGGCCCAGATTTTTTTTTACATACAACAATATTCCCATTGAATATCTTTGTTACACAAATGAAAATTTTAAACTATGCCAGATACAACAACCCCTTTTAAAACAACATATAGAAACCGAGATAAAAAATGAAATTGCTTCTGATGTTGTAAATTGTTTTAATTCTTTAAAAAATAGTTATGAAAATAGGAATTATGATGTTAAAATGGAACCTGGTGTAACTACGGTCGAACTTCTTCCAAAAAGAATCGTTGTCAAATTTAATTATATTCTTACGTTGACTAAAGGTGATACTAAAAGATATGACACCTTTAGTATTATTCTCAACAATAATCTTTATGAATTAATATCTATTGTTAATTCAATAATAGAGCTTGAAGCAACATTTGGTAAAGCAGATCCAAGAATTTATCAAAGTTATTATAATGACCTAAAGATAGATTTAAACTTAAGAGATGATGGAACAAAAATTTATGTAGTTCAGGATAGGAATACAGGAAATAAATTCCAATTTGCCTCTAGAAGTTTAGTCTTCCCACCTGCCTTTTAAAATGAAAGAAAAAAAAGTAATTAAAAAACATATTAAATCAAAATTATTGATTAACTTAGGATTTTTTGTCTTATTTGGTATATTATTCTTAATGTCCTTGACTAGCGCACAGCAAACACCCTTATATTGCGCAGAAAGAACAATATGGGGTGCTTCTTGCCAGATGGTCCCATTAAATGAAGTTAATGTATCATTTAGTTATGAACAAACTTCTTGTGAATCAACTGCATTCTGTTCGGTAGGAACTTGCGTGAATACCTTAACCGGTGAATGCTTGCCTGGACCAAGAGCAACATGTAATCCTAGTCTAGGGGGTTATTTCTATGATAGGCCAACAAGTGAAGTAGCCGAATGTAAAATTGGGTGTTGCATCCTTGGAGAAAGTACGGCTTTAGTTGAAAGGGTTAGATGTGACGCCATGAGTAGAGATTATAACTTAAATACAACATTTATGCCAAATATTAATGATGAGTTGACTTGTTCCGCTATGGCAGGTTTGAGTAGTAAAGGTGCGTGTGTTTTTCAAACTGAGAGAGGGAGAACATGCACTCATAAAACAAGAGGAGAGTGTATAAGTGAAAATGGAGAGTTTCATGAAAAACTTTTATGCTCTGCTGCAGAACTAGGAACAAACTGTGTAAGAACATCAAGAACTACCTGTGTTGAGGGAAAAAATGAAGTTTATTATGTTGATTCCTGTGGGAATGTTGCTAATGTATATGATTATAATAAAAAAGATGATTTGTCGTACTGGACATATTTTGCTGGATACCAAGGAGTTACAGTAGACGTTGGGGATAATCAAGGAAATATAAATTCTAGGACAAATGGATTTTGTGATTATAGCAAAGGAAGTACTTGTGGTAAAGCAGATAATATAAGACCTGCTCTCGGAGAATATATATGTAAAGACTTAAGCTGTCCTGCAAGCAATCCTCTTACAGGAGGTGTAACAAGAAAACATGGTGAAAGTTGGTGTATAACTGGTAGCGGGGAATTAAGGAATATTGATTATTTTGAAAATCCTAAAGTAGGAGACATCTCCTATTTAGCATATTGTTATAATGGTGAGGTTCAGACAGAACTTTGTGATCCAACAAGAAACTCTCTTTGCTATGAGAATCGCACGGCAAAATATGCAAGTTGTGTTATAAATAGGTGGGTAGATTGTTTCAATCCAGAAGTTGATACAGTAGAAGAATGTCTTGATACTGATTTAAGAGATTGTAAACTTTTTGGGTCGTTATTGGAAAGCAGAAGTTCAGCATTCTCAATTCAAATCCCGACATCATACGGAGCTTCGCCATTAAGAACCTCTTACGGGACTTATAGATGGTTAACGGATGCGATAGGTTTTTCTTGTGTTCCTAAATATCCTCCTGGATTAAAATTCTGGGATCCTAGTGGTACAATTGGGAATGTTGGGGAAATCTCTGAAGGGCTAACAACACAAAAAAGTGTATGCGAACTAGGATCAAATGTATGTAAAGTCCACTATACAAATGATTTTACTCTAGTGTTTGATTATTATATAGAACCTGATAAAGAGTGTATTGAATTATGTAAAAGAGAAGGAAGATTAAGTGAAGACCAATGTGAAAATGAGTGCACCCCTGTCTGTCTTGAAGAGGGGTTTAGTAACGATGATGATGATGTAGCGATTAAAAGGGGGTGGGCCATTGCTAATCAGAATCTATGTAAATCCTTAGGAGATTGTGGTGTTTCCGCAAATTACAAGAACAAAGAAGGAAGGAATATGTGGAAGGACCTAATCTTTGGAAATAAACTAAAATTCAATGAAATTCCAAATTTATATAGCAGAAAATAAAATGAAGGATAAAACAAATTTTAATAAGAACAAAACTAACAGTTATTGTCATATAAAAAGACATAAGAGAATTTTTAAGAGCAGCATATCAATTTTCCAAATAATCATTTTAATAATTAGTATTTTATCAACGGCATACTTTTTAGGAGAGAGTTTACCTATCGTTTCTGCAAATGGGAATGATTCTACAAATAATAGTGGGAATTCCTCTCAGAGTGAGCTTGGTTCTAGAGGTCCTCCTATCCAGTACTTGGGTTTAACAAGTTTTTTGAAAAACACTTTTTTAAAGTCGGTTTCTGAATTCTCAAAGAGATTAGAAATTTTTGGGGCTATGGCTGCAGCAACAGTAGTATTAACATTTTTAATAACCTGGATTTCTACTGGAGATATCGGGAAAGCTGCTCGTGTTGCAACAAGAACCGCGGTTGGAGCGGCTGTTGGTTTAGCGGCCTTAGAAGGATTAACAAAATTAGGGATATTTGGTGCAGCTGGACCTGCAGGATGGATGGCTGCTGCTTTTATAACCTTGGGGATAATACTTGTTTCTATGTTTCAAGGAGAAACAGATAGAACAGTCACATTTCAGTGCAAGTTATGGCAACCCCCTTCTGGAGGAAGTGATTGTAGCCTATGTAATAACAATTTATTACCTTGTACAGAATATCAATGCAAAAGCTTAGGGGCTGGATGCGAGCTTATAAATAAAAATTCTGATGAGCCAAGATGTATTTGGAAAAATGAGAGAGATATAGCGCCACCAACCATAACTCCTTGGGCTGGAGCTTTACAACCGGGATATAGATATGAACCTATTCCGGGAGGAAGGGGAGTTGAAGTAAAATATCAATCTCAAAGATGCTTGCCGGAATGGACTCCATTTACAATTGGAATTGAACTTGATAAAGAAGGTTATTGCAAGCTTGATTTTGTTTCAACGAGAAATTTCTCACAGATGAGATTTGATTTTGATGGAAGTACATTATATAAAAAGAGACATATACAGCAATTTACTTTCCCTGGAGCACAATACATATTAAGAAATGCCGCAATAAATATCACAAATGCTGGACAGTTTAATATTTATGTAAGATGTGAGTCTATAAATGGGAAATCAAATATAGATGAATTTTTATTTAAATTTTGTACTAATGACGAACCAGATAATACTCCTCCAATAATCACCGGCTTCAATCCAAGAGATGGAACGCCTGTTGCATACTTTAATGAAAATCAACAAAGATTAATTAGAGTTCAGGTCTTTACAAATGAACCTGCACAATGCAAATGGAGTATGGAAGATCAAAATTATGAATCCATGGAAAATATGTTATATTGTCCTTTAAATCCTTTATCATTCAATGCAAATCTTAATTATGTATGTTCTGGAAACCTAACTGGATTACAAAATAATCTACAAAATAAATTTTATTTTAGATGTAATGATACTTTTGGAAATATTAATACCCAATCGAGGACACTAACTTTACTTGGAACAGAAGCTTTATACATATCCAGTGTAAGCCCTAATGCAACTATAGTAAAAGGATCAACAAGCCCTGTAAAAGTAACATTAAGGGCACAAACAAATGCTGGATTTAGAAGGGGTGAAGCTATCTGTTCTTATAGTAACAATAATGCTCCAGGAAGTTATATAAGATTCTCAAATACATCGACAAACTCACACTCAACAAATCTTTATTTAGGAAGTGGGGATTATGTTTATTACATAAGGTGCTATGATGAAGCGGGCAACTCCGATACAAAAATAATAAACTTTGAAGTCCAAACAGATACTTCACCTCCAATTGTAGTAAGAGCTTATAAAGAAGCACAGAATTTAAAGATAGTTACAAATGAGGAAGGAAGATGTGTTTACTCAACAAATAACAATCTCAGATGTGAGTATGATTTCAATCAAGGATTAAACATGACCAGAAGCTCAAACAAAAAAATACACTCCACAAACTGGGACAAAACAAAGACATACTATATAAAGTGTCAGGATGAATTTGAAAATAGACCTCTTCCAAACTTCTGTAGTATAGAAATAAGACCTTTTGATATAGGTCCTTAATCCATCTTACAGTATAAAAAATCTCTTCACTAAGTGAATTAGATGTTTGTTAAAATATCTATTTAGGTAAACAATTTTAAACATTAAATTAATAAACTTATTCTAACTTTTTTGGTTATGATAGAGAAAATTAAAAGGGGGCAACTACAAATCTCTTTTGGGATGATTTTTTCTGTAATACTTATTATTATTTTTTTAGTTTTTGGTTTTTATGCAATAAAAACTTTTTTTAATGTAGGAACGAGTGCTTCTACTGTAAAATTTATCAGTGAACTACAAAATGATATAGATAGGATATGGAAAAGTACCGAAAGCTCTGAAAAAAAGGAATATTATCTTTCTTCAAGAATCTCTTATGTATGTTTTGTTGATTTTTCTGTGCCGGCAAGAGGAGAGAATATAGAATTTTATACAAATTTAAGAAGGGGGTATTATGGAGAAGAAAATATGATTTTTTACCCTTTTGGTTCTTCTGAAGTTGAATCTGCAAAGATAAAAAATATAGATATGGAATATATAATACAAACTAATAATCCCTATTGTGTTAAAAACGAGGGAAAAATAAGTTTTATCTTATCAAAAGATTATGGTGAAGCTTTAGTAAAGATAAGATAATAAATAAAATTGCTAATACCAAAGAATATTAATCCAAAAAAATAACCAAAATGAAGGTTTACTTAGGTAGTATAAAATCCAAAAGGGGAATCGAATTTTCTTTTGCATGGCTTTTTGCAATTATTATTGGAGCCATAATAATCTTCTTTGCTATTTATGCTTCAACAAAAATAATCAAAACTGGAGGTGAAGCGATGAGTGCAAAGGCCGGAAGAGAAATTGGGATTATTTTAAATCCCTTAGAAACCGGATTTGGAACATCTGATAATTCAGAAAGTGTTTTTATTAACATGCCTGTTGAAACAAGAATCTATAATCTTTGCGATAATTCAGGTAGTTTTGGAAAACAAATAATAAAGGTTTCTCAAAAAAACCTTGGAAAATGGGCTGATACAGAAATATATTCCGGATTTCAAAATAAGTATATATTCTCTAAAAATTTTGAAGAAGGGAAAAATTTTTTTATGTTTTCAAAACCATTTTATTTTCCATTTAAAGTTGCTGATTTAATCTATTTAACTTCCCAAGATGATAAATATTGTTTCGAAAATGCTCCGGATAATATCAAAAAAGAAATTGAAGACCTTGGACAGGAAAATCTTCTAACAGAAAATTGTCCAGAAGGAAGTATAAGAATTTGTTTTGATTCTACTAGCAATTGTGAAATAAAGGTAAGTGAAAGTTTAAGAAAGGTTGAAAAAAATAATCAAGTTTCTTATTATGAAACAGATGCATTAATGTATGCAGCTATCTTCTCGGACAAAGAGATTTATGAATGCCATATCGAAAGGCTTATGAAAAGAGCAATAGAATTGGCTTTTATTTATCAAGAAAAAGATTCTATTCTTAATGAAAGGGGGTGTACATCTGGTGTTGGGCTTTCCTTCTTTATAAATAGTTTAAGTAATATAAACGATAGCGAACATCTTGCGGATATAATAACAGAAAAAAGATATATTGAAGCTCAAAATGAACTTGCAACATGCAGATTGTGGTGAAAATGAATATAAAAAGAAAAATAGTTTTTAAAAAATGAGACTGAAAAATAAAAAAGGACAAATAAAAATACAGCAAATGGCATTCATGTTAATAGCGGTAACTTTATTTTTTACCTTAGTTGGAATGTTTTTTTTTATGATTGTATCTTCAAACTTGAAAGAATCTGGAAAATTGCTTGAAGAAAAAAACACTATTTTATTGGTTTCTAAGTTAGCAAATTCTCCGGAATTTTCTTGTGAAAATGCGTTTAGAGAAACAAAACAAAATTGTATAGATGCTGATAAGATAATGGCTTTAAAAACAAATATAGACAGATATTATAATTTTTGGGGGGTTAGTGGTATTGAAATAAAAAAAATATATCCTACGGGTAACAATGCTGAATGCACCAGTGAAAATTATCCGAACTGTGACCATATAAAAATAATCCCAAAAACGAGCGGCGGAACCGGAATATCAAGTTTTGTTTCTTTATGCAGAGCAGATAATATCAATAATTTAATAAGTGATAAATGTGAATTAGCAAAACTAATTATATATTATAAAGAATTTGGCAGTTAAAAAAATAGTAAACAAGGTGAAATGATCGATAAAAAAAACAAAAAAGCGCAAGAGGAAATCGTTGGATTTGTAATTATTATTATTTTTGTTGCAGTGATAATGCTTTTCATTCTTTTATTTTATCTAAAAAGCCCACAAAAAGAGAGTGTAGAAAGTTATGAAGTAAATAGCTTTCTAAGTTCTATACTTTTATACACAACTGATTGCGAAAATTACTATGGCCCAATGAACATTCAAGAGGTTATTTTTGAGTGTGCAAGAAATCAGAATTCTTTATGTGTTAATAATGAACAAAATTCCTGTCAGTTATTAGAATCTACCCTAACATCTTTAACTTCTGAAAGTTGGCCAATTGGGGAAAATCAACCTATAAAAGGTTACGAGTTTAGAATTGTATCAAATGGGGCAGAAATTCTCTTTTTCTCAAATGGAAATTTAAGTGGAAGTTATAAAGGAGCTATTCAGGATTTTGCAAAAGGGTCTGATTTTATGAATATATCTTTCAAAGTGTATTATAATAACTAAATTTTATTTTATAGCCTTTAAATAAGAATTTTAAAAATTTAGGGTTATTACCATTTTATCCACTACAAGTTCTGGTTTATGTCTTATCCTATTTTTTGTTTTTTCTTCTATAAGCCTTATAAATCCAAATCTTTCTAAAAGTTTTACATCATCCCTTACTGACTTAAAGCTTCTACCTAAATTTTTTGCTAAAGTGTAAATAGATTCTGGTTCTTTAGTCTTTATAGTATTAAGAAGCCTTGCCTTTTCATTACTTAATATTTGTCTTAAAATGGATAAACTCTCAAAATCATAGTTTTCCTTGGATGTGTCTGATTTTTTGAGAAGGGAAAAAACGCCTTTTGATCCCTCTATCGTTATCTCCCTTGTTTTTGTTCTCGTCATTTTACATTTTTAATTTTTTTATGATATATTGTATTTTATAATATATATTACTAAAAATGTAATATATATTAATAAATCTTTTGATTACTAAATTTTAATGGCTTTTTGAAAACCCTAAATAACTATATTAATAATTAAGTAGTAACATTAAATTTATAAATAAAACCTCAAAAAATAAGATTTTTGGGATTTTTTTGTAAGAATCTAACAGTAAACTTTTTAAAGAAAAATTGATTTTATGAATAAGCTTATAGCTTAAAGCTAAAAGCTTTTGTTAGTCTAATAGGGGATGAAAAATACCTAATATAAAGGAAATTTAGGTATAAAATAAACCGCCGCTGGCTGGTTTATGGAATAAAAATGAAAAAAAGAGAATTATCAAATATCTCTAAGAAGACTTTATATTCACTTAGCTTGAGGGCTTTACCCTATAGCACCTCAAGAAGTGGAAGCTGTCCTGGACAGCTCTTTTATAGAGCTGAAAGGAGGTTAAAAAGAGAATAATGAAATTTAATTTTAAAAAAGTTTCAGCAGTATTTGCCAGCATGTTAATGCTTGGTATGACTGCAGGATTTGCTGCTGCTGCAAACTATCCTGCTCCATTCTCAACAAGTGGAGCTAGTGGATGGGCTGTTGTTTATGGGGCTAATGCACCTGGTGACCTGGATAAAACACAGGCAACAAGCATTGCTCAACAACTTCAGTCACTAACTGGAGCTGGAAGCGGTACTGCAGGTATTGGTTCTGAAAGTTTTGAACTATGGAC
>JAWCQY010000005.1:0-23294 GCA_038869535.1 Candidatus Pacearchaeota archaeon | reverse complement strand
TCTCTGGTTCTGGTTGCGTTATTAGCATAATATCAGCTTCAATGTTAACCGATAAAATTAAAGGACAGAAAATTTCAAAGATTAAAAATATGAAATCTGGAGATGTTTTGAGGATGTTAAAAATGAAATTAAATCCTGCAAGAACAAAATGTGCTTTGCTTAGCTTTGAAGCAATAAAAAAAGCTTTAAAATAATGCTAGAGATAAAAAATCTTCACGTCTCATTAAAGGAGAAATTAAAAGAAAAAGAGATTATTAAAGGACTAAATCTAACTTTATTCCCAGGAGAAATTCATGCTCTTATGGGACCAAATGGTTCTGGAAAAACAACTTTAGCTCATGTTCTTGCAGGAAATTTGAAATATTGTGTTACAAAAGGAAAAATAATTTTTAATAAAAAAGATCTATTAAAATTAAATGTTGTTGATAGAGCCAGACTCGGAATATTTCTGTCTTTTCAAAATCCAGTTGAGATAGAGGGAGTAAGATTTTCAACATTTCTAAGAGAAGCCTATAATTCTATTCATAAGAAGAAATTGTCTATATTAGAATTTAATAAACTATTGAAGAAAAAAGCAGATGAACTTAAGATCTCCCATGAACTTCTTTTTCGTTATCTTAACAGAGGTTTTTCCGGTGGTGAAAAGAAAAAAGCAGAGATTTTACAGATGCTTGTTTTAAATCCAAAATTAGCCATACTTGATGAAACCGATTCTGGTCTTGATATAGATTCTTTAAAAATTATTGCAGAAGGTATAAAAAAATTTGCATCTTCAAAAAAAATAGTTTTAATAATCACTCATTACAAAAGAATTTTAGAATATCTTAAACCAGATAAAGTTTCAATTATGATTGGGGGTAGAATTGTAAGACAAGGGGGGTCTGAGCTTATTGATGAACTTGAGAAAAAAGGTTATGGGGGTTGGAATAAATAATAATTTAGATTTTTCTTCTCCTCAATAAATTAGCATTCGTCACAACACTAATTGAACTTAAAGCCATTGCAATTTCCGCTATTATTGGATGTAAAAGACCTGCAATTGCTACCGGAATTGCTACAGTATTATATACAAAAGCCCAAAACAAATTTTGCTTTATTTTTCTGAATGTCGCTTTGCCGAGATTTATTGCATGAACAACCCCAAGAAGAGAGCCTCTTGCAAGAATAATGTCCCCCGACTCTATTGCGATGTCTGTTCCTGTTCCTATAGCAATTCCAACATTACTCTGCTTTAAAGCAGGGGCATCATTAATTCCATCACCAACAAAAGCGACAGGAGCTTGTTTTTGTAATTCTTCTATTTTCTTTGCTTTTTCTTCTGGAAGAACATTTGCAATTACTTCCTTAATTCCAACTTCTTTTGCAATTGCATTAGCTGTTCTTTCATTATCTCCAGTTATCATAATTGTTCTGTAACCATTAATGTTAAGTTTGTTTATCGCTTCAATTGAATCGCTTTTCACCGCGTCTGCAATTCCTATTATCCCTATTGCCTTTCCATTTTCTGATACAATTATTGTAGTAAAACCTCTTTCTTCAAAGTTTCTAATCTCCTTTTTATAATCTCCTATTGAAATCTTTTTTTCTTTCATGAGTGTAGTATTTCCTATTATAACATATTTAGTTCCTATTCTTCCTTCAATACCTTTCCCCCTAAGTATCTTAAATGTCGTAACTTTCCTATACCTTTTTAATGCAGCGTATGTTACAATTGCTTTTGATAAAGGATGTTCACTTAATTTTTCAAGAGAAGCCGCAATTTCTAGCATATATTTTTTATTTGTTTTTGAATAAACATCTTTAACTTCTGGTTTCCCATTTGTTATTGTTCCTGTTTTATCAAAGACAATAATTTTCACATTTTTTATTGTTTGTATTGCTTCCCCTTTTCTAATTAGAACTCCGTGTTTTGCTCCTATTCCGCTTCCTACCATGAGGGC
This sequence comes from Candidatus Pacearchaeota archaeon, assembly GCA_038869535.1. Classification (GTDB taxonomy): domain Archaea; phylum Nanobdellota; class Nanobdellia; order Pacearchaeales; family GW2011-AR1; genus ASMP01. The sequence continues at coordinate 21,354 of JAWCQY010000005.1, read as the reverse complement.
TGTTGGAGTAGCTAAGCCTAAAGCGCAAGGACATGCAATAACAAGAACTGCAATTGAAACCTCAATAGATCTGCTTAGATCATTGCTAAAAATCATCCAACCTACAAAAGTTAAAATCGCAAGAACCAAAACGCTCGGTACAAAAATATTTGTTATTTTATCTGCAAGTGCCTGAATCGGAACTTTTTCGGATTGTGTCTTTTCAACTAGTTTTATAATATGTGCTAAGAATGTGTCTTTTCCGATTTTTGTTGCTCTGATATAAAGTATACCATCCTGGTTTATTGTTGCTCCAATGACTTTGTCCCCCCTTTTCTTTTCAATAGGGAGGCTTTCTCCTGTAACCATACTTTCATCTACAGAACTCTCTCCCTTTACGACAATACCATCAGTTGGAATTTTCTCCCCTGGTTTGACAATCATCACGTCTCCAATTTTAACTTCTTCAATTGGGATTTCAATTTCTTCTTTCCCTCTTAAAATTCTTGCTTTTTTGGCTCCTAATTCAAGAAGTTTCATTATTTCTTTACTTGCTCTTCCACGAGCAACAGCCTCGAAATATTTTCCAGTTATGAAAAAAGTCATTATCATTGCTGCAACACTAGAATAGTCAGAAACAAAATTGAAGAAACTTAAAATCCCGGTTGTATATGCAATAATTGTTCCTAGTGCGATAAGGGAGTCCATATTAAAATAAAAAGTGAATAGTCCTCGTGTTCCGCTTTTTATCGTCTCCCAACCGAAAATGAATATTATTGGGAATCCAAGAATAAGAAAAAACAAAAGCAGATAATTTTCATGAATTATAATAACATTAAAAATTCTCTGTAAAATCATAACAATCCCTATTGGAATTGCAAAAATCCAACTCCAAATCAGTCTTTTTTTCCAATTTTGAATTTCTATATCTTCAACAGGAGCATCGTGGTGATATCTGTTCGTTGAATGTTCTTCTATTGATCCCATTGAATATTTGTTGTGCTGCATTTCTTTTATGTTGTGTTTTTTGTGTCTTGCGCGATCTATTTTACTCCTTTTCTATGCTTATCACTTTATATCCTGCCCTCTCAACGGCTTTTCTTATGTCATCATCAGATACCTTGTCGTCGGCTTCAACTGTTCCTTTTTTCAGCATTAAAGAAACGCTTGCATTTTTAATCCCTCGAATTTTTTTTAGACTTCTTTCGATGTTACTAGCACAACTGGCACAGTGCATTCCTTGAATTGTTAACTTTATTTTTTTCATTTTTTATACTTATTTGATTCCATTTTTATTTTAATGTTTAGCTTTTTTATTTAAAATATAACTTTGTTTATTTTATTCTTGTATTTGCTTCACGAGCCACACGATAAAAAGCACAAGGATAAAGAGTAGTAATACCCCAAAAAGCCATCCAAAGAACATCATTCCTGACCCATAATTCCCATACATCATTCTCATCATACTTCCATAACCTCCAAAAGTCATCCCAAAACCACTAAACAATAAAACAATAATTGCTATTATTGCAATGACCAAAATTAGTGTTTCATTATTTTTCATCTTAGATTTTATCTCCTTTCATTTCTTTTAGAATGTGAATACAATACTGTAACATATGTTTGTCTATCAATTTGATTAAAGGTTTTATTGTAGTTTTGTTTAATATGTAATATCTAAATTTACCATTAATTTCAACATTTACAAATCCACATTTTTTTAATCTCGCCAAATCATGAGAAACAGAAGTCTGATTCATTTTTAATTCCTTGATTATTTCCGAAACATTTTTTTTACCATTTCTCAAAAAATTTATTATCTTCAGTCTTGATTCTGAAACAAGAGTTCCAAAGAAAATTTTGTATGCATCATAAATCTCAGTTTCAGAAATATGTTTATTGTTTTTGTGTTCAAAATGTTTTAATATGGATTTATTTATCATATGATATTTCAATACATATGACTATTTAAATGTTTCGATGTTTAGTCAACATTTTGAAACTTGTTAATAAAATAATAATAATTAAGATTTGAATTTCAATCCCCTGAAAAGGCAAAGAAGCGAAAGAAAAACTTAAACCCAAAAGTCCGAATATCAAAGGGAAAAGTCCAGTAACACACAAAGGACAAACACCAATGACCAAACCTCCGACAGTTCCTGTTCCAGCTAAGATTTTACCCTCTTTACATTTTTTTCTTTCTTTATATAAAATATAGATGTAAACTCCATTAATGGCAACTAAAAATCCAATAGATAAGGTTAAAATCAAGGAGATTCCCAATTTAAGCCAATCAACTGTTGCCGAATAAGCAATTATTATCGGAATTGTGTCATTAAAACCGCTAATAAAAACATCCAAAATTAAATATAATATAAATATCAAAATAAACCAGTATATGTAAGGTTTCTGAAAAATTTGTTTCATTTTTATTCAACAATCATTGTTCCATAACCCATCCCCATGCTACAAGAGAATCTATATATCCCTTTTTTAAGTGCGGGCAACTGTAATGTGTCTTCTGCAGTTCTTAGATATTTTGAATATCTTTTCCCTTCTATATTAAATACAACTGATCTTAGGCATCCTCTGACAGATGCGTCGGCACTGAGTAAGATTGGCCGACCAGCTTTTACAGTAACATCTTTATAGTTAAGGTTATCTTGACTTAAAATAACTTTTTGTGTTTCTCCTTGAAAAATTCTGGATGGAATATTCGTATTATCTTGTGCCGTTTCATCTTTCAAAAGAATAAATCCGGCTAAAACGATTAAGATTAAAATACCAAAAAAATAAAAAATTGTTTTTTTCATTATTTAGCCTCCAAACAAAACGCTTTTTGGTCCAAAAACCATAAACCAGATAGTTAAGACTGTAAGTAGTAAACTCCAAAATATTGTAAAAAACTCATCTTCTTCATGTTTTCTTTCCATTTCTGCTGTTTTTGTTTCCTTGTAAATCATATAATTTAATCCCAAAACTATAACTCCAGAAACTAAGAACACAAGAACCCCCGCTGCTTTTAAATTGTCATTGATCATCATTATAGCCGTCATTGCACCCATTATACCCCCCATAAAACCGGCCATTATTCCTTCCATAACTCCCATTATCCCACAGTATTTGCCGTTCCACACTCCAAAAAATATTCCAATTGCCATTCCAAAGACGCTTCCTATAAATATTCCGTTTGTTGCTCCTATAAAAAAACCGGGAAGAAAACCAGAAATCATTCCGATTGTCATTCCTATCATCATTCCAGGCATACATGAAAATTCTCTATAGGCTCTAACGTGTTTCATAGATAATAATATCAAAGAATAACTTAGAATTATAAAAAAAATGTAAAATCCATATTTTGAAATAAAGTTTGGAATATATTTAAGGCTAAAAAAGTATAGAATAACTAAAATAGTGAAAGATGTTGCAAGAGAAACAAAAATAGTCTTAACTAATTCTCCTTCTACTTTATCATTATTAAGTTCTTTTAGGAATTCTCTGAACGACATTTTTATAAAAATTACTATATCTTTATAATTGCTTTGCTGTAACTAGTTTCATAAAGTAATTTGTATAAAATAAAAATGGATTAAGATTATAAAAAAGAAAAAATTTATTATTAATTGATGTATTGTTATTAAATTTAATTTGGAAATTTTCATATTCAAACTTATATAAAAATTTTGTATTAATCCCCCCTTATTTATATTTAATTTTTGTTAGTTTCGGTGATGTTATATCAATTTTTTATATTCGTATTAGTATTAAATGCCGACGATGTTTAGTATAAATTTAACCTTTTTTAAGATTAACAGTTACGGAAATTTTAAATTTTATAATTTTTACGAAATTCGATCTTTTAAAACAACTACATTATTCATTCCCCTTCTTTTTCTTTCAATAATCTGTTTAGCTTCAAGTTTATCCAAAAGACGAGTAATCCCAACTTTTCCTATTCCAAGTTTTTCCATTAATTCTGCTTGAAAAATTGTTCCTTTTTCTTGTTCAAGTATTTTTACAAGTTCTCGTTCTTTTTGATCCAAATTACTTAAATCTAATTTTTTCTTATGTTCTTTAAGTTTCTTCACAATTATTTTTTCCTTTGGTTTTGAAAAAATTAAAACTAATGATATAACAATAAGAATACCAACAATCCCGAGTGATAAATATGTTTGTTGTTTTATTGTTTGATTCATGGGGCAATTAAGAGCGTGTGGCAAACCACAGCTTGAATTTACTATTTCCTGTAAGGTATTTTGATAAAGAAAAACTATAAGCACAAGAATTGCTGCTATTCCTAAAAGCAAAAAACCAACATGTTTGTTTTCCATGGCTTAATTTTATTAATCACATTTATAAAGTTTCTTAATACCCACTAAACTCTTCTGTTAAAATTTTATTTTGGCTCACCCCCATAGAAATTAAAATATTTTTTATGTCTGCGACTAATCCAGGTGGACCGGCTATATACCATAAAATTCTTTCTTGATTTTTAATTTTTTTTATTTGTTCTAAGAATTTTTTTCTACCTAAAAAATTCTTTAGTACAAAATTCTTATTATTATCTGTGAGTTGTTTAAGTTCATAAAAGAAAGCTGTTTTTTCTTTACTGCTGTTTAAATAGTACAAAGTTATTTTTTGTGAGAGTTTGTTCTCTTTGGCATAATTTAACATACTCATAAAAGGAGTTATGCCAATCCCCCCAGCAATAAATCCAATGCGTTGTTTTTGGTCTTTTGGCAAAACAAAGAATCCTGTAGGCTTCATCAATTCAACTTCTGTTCCAATTGGTAGTTTAAGAAGTGTTTTCTTGAAACCAGATTTAGTATCCCTAAATGCAATAGATATCATTTTTTTATTTTTTGGTGAAGAGCAAATAGAGAAAAGTCTAAAGCTTCCTTTTGGATCATCATATATTAGTTTTGGTAGCCAAATCCCTATATGCTGCCCGGCAACAAAATTGATTTCTTTTTCTAAAATAAAATCAATTTGATAGGTTTCTCGCGCGATTTTTTTTCTATGTTTTATCTTTGCTATAATTCTATTTTCCATTTTTTTGTTTGGCTTCTTTTAATCTTTTTCTATTTGAGTAAACTATTTTTATGAAAGCGCTTAATTGCAATATTGGGATTCCAAAAACCATTATTAAAAATAAATATTTGAACCAATGGGTATTATATCCCATAAAAAGATTATATATTCCATGAAACGCAACCAAATAAAAAATTACGTAAGATGAATAATGAAGCCATTTCCATGATGTTATTCCTAAAAACTGAACAGCCCGATCAGAAGAAGTTGCAGCTAGTGTTAATGCAAATAAAAGAGCGGTCATGCCCATTAGATTGGAAAGTCCTAAACCTCCTTGTGAGATGGTGGATATAACATTCCATTTAAATAAAAAACTTGCAGTAAGTAATCCATGAAATAAAGCAAGAATTGCAAACCAAATTCCAAATTCACGCCTCCAAGTAAGGATTCTAATAGCAGGTTGCCACAGTACAGTTAAAGGACCAATAGATAAAGTAATAAAAAGGAAGATGAAGGCTGTATCTGCGAACGCTCTCAAAAAAGCATTTTGGTAGTGAGAGTATTTTAGGTGTAAAAAAAAGAATATAAGAATAAATACTAAAGCTATCCCCCCAACAAAAACATGCCTCAAAAAAACGTTTTTATTTCCTAGTATCATTTAACCTATTTTAAACTATCCAAAAATTTATTTTGATTTTTTATTATACTTATATTTTTGTTTTCTCTAAAAAAATTAAAATGAAATGATTTATAATATTTTCTTTTTTGTAATAATGTCAAAAGATTTAGTTGATGTTTATTTTTAAAATTGAATTATATAAGGAATTAAAAAGTGTTTTTTAATAACTAGAAAAGATTATAAAAGCGATTCAATTACTTGTTTGAATGAATCAAATGGATATGCTCCTCTCAAAGCCACTCCCTCGGAATCTCCTGTTTTCAGGATTACAAAACTAGGTGTTCCCTGGATTCCGGAACTTATTGCTGCGCTAAGGTCTGCTTGAACTTCACTTTTGTACTTCGATGAATCCAGGCATGATGAGATGTCATATCCAAGTTCCTGAGCCCATTTTTTTAAATCAGCTGTTGTATATGTGATTGTCTTTGTAACCGGCCCGTTTGGGCTTCCGCTATCAAGAATATTCTGTTCTGAAAATATTTTATCACGATAATCAAAATAAGCTTTATCTCCTCCCTTTTCTCTTACACATTCTGCTGCTTCTGCTGATGTTTGAGCCATAGGATGTATACTTGTTAAAGGTAAATCTCTTATAACTATTCTTACTTTACCACTATCAACATACTGAGACTTTATTAAAGGGTATGTTTCTGTCCAAAATTTTCTACAGAAAGGACACTGAAAATCAGAAAATTCTATTATTGTTACTGGAGCATTTCTATCACCTAAAATTGCATCGTTATCAATGGATGCTCTAACTATATCTGATTCCTGATCCGTTCTAGTATTAATTGTATTTCCTGTTCCTCCACTATTTCCCTTTAATAAAAAGAAAGCGCCTATTAAAACTATAGCGATAAGAAAGAAAGTTGAATATTTCCATATATCGCTTTTTTTAATAGATATCACACCTTCTTCTACTTTTTTTTCTTCTTCAGCCATTTTGTTGTTATTTTTTAGAACTATATAGAAAATAACTTTATAAACTTTATTATTTTATTTATTCTGTTATTTTTTAGGATTAAAAAAAATAAATATCTGAAAATATCTTGGTTCTAAAAGATTAATTCCATTTTATTTTTTAAGAAATAGTCGGTTTTAAACAATTCCTGAGTTGAGTATCTCTTCCCAAGTTTTTTCTCCTAAAGCGACTAATGCTTCTTTAAATGTAAGTATTGGTTTTGGATATTTTGCGAAATCATCAAGGGCTATTCTTGGGCATGCAAGCTCTATGAACGCATCTATATTGTAAAAATTCATTATTTTGTCCGGGGTTAATTCAGACATTGTTATTATTATAGTTTTTTTTCCATTTTTCCTTAGCTTTTCTAAAAGATATTTTGGAGAGCCAAATTTTTGTCCTGGTTTTATTTCTATTATTATCCCTACATTTTTTGCTTCTTTAAGTTTTTCAATTGAAATTAATCTCTGTCTTAGAATTTTGTTGCGAAGCCCTTCCATTGTTCTAATCTCATTATTATAAACATCAATTAAAATAACTGGTTTTTGAACGGCTAAAGTCGCGCCCATAGAGTGAAATTGATTTCCTAAAACAACAAAGCAATCTACATCATTTTGGATTGCTCTTAGCCCTTCGTATTGACAGCCAACGATATGCCCCTCATACGCAACATTTCCAATTTTTTTTGATAAAATTATTTTTTTACCTTTTTTTTCATAAAAATTTTTAATATTTTTTATGTCATGTCTGTGTTGTATTGAATATGATAATCCAATTCTTTCATATTTTTCTAAAAATTTTAGGGATTTTCCAAGAAGATGATTTAAATTTAATATGTCTTTTACCTCTATGTACAGGATAGGGAAGTTTGTGTGTATAAATTCGGCATGTCCAAAATGGATAATTAAATCTACACCAAGAGCTTCTGCTTCTTGAATTGCGATAGAGCATGCCCCCCAAGCAGTTTCTCCAGAAAAAATACACTCAATTCCCAAATCTTCAATCCAGTCAGAGATTTCTGGCGCGTTTTTCTTTATACCTTCGGCAAGTTGAACAAGAACTTTCTTTGGTTTTCTTTTTTTTAATTCCTTAATTAAAAATTCTTTCTCAAAATCTAGAACCATAACTTATAATTAAAAAAACAGATTATATATTTTTTGTCTTTAAATTTGGTTTTAAAAGTCTATTTCAACCTCTCCATTTAGTATATTACATTGACACGCAAGTCTGTATTTTGGGTCAGTACTAAATCTTTTTTCTTTATCGTTTTTATTTGACAGATTTTTATAACCTTTCTTAATTTTAATCATACAAGTTCCGCATACTCCAGATTCACAACCAAAAAAGACACCTAGTTCTTTACATGCTTCTTTTATACTACTATTATCCTTTATTATAATTTCTTTTTTTCCGTATTTTATTTTTGCCATTTATATTAATTAATTTTTTCTTTTTTTATGTATTCGTAAGCATGATATGCAGCAGTGCATCCTTCTGCAACACCAGTGATGAGTTGTTTGAAGGGTTTATCTGTTACATCACCAGCGGCATAAACTCCGGGGATGTTTGTTTCTGATGTTTTATGATTAATAATTATCTCGTTATGATCATTTAATTTAACCCCCAAAGGTTTTGCAAGATCTGAAAGAATTTCATGCCCTATAGCAACGAAGATTCCATCTACTTTTAGTTCAAATGAATTTTTATAGGGCACATCGAGAATCACAGATTCAACCTTTTCGTTTCCTTTTATTTCTATTATATTTGTATTGTTTATAACTTCAATTTTTTTATTTTCTTTTACTCTTTGAAGATTTATCGGTTCTGGGTGTATTTTATCCCCTCTATATATTATATAAACCTTTTTTGCATATTCTGATAGGAGAAGTGCGTCTTTTGCGGCAGAATCAGATCCCCCTATAACGGCAACAATTTTATTTTTGAATAGTATCCCATCACAAAGTGCGCAATATGAAACGCCTTTATTTTCAAATTCTCTCGAACCCTTGACGCTTTCAGGGAGTTTTTTCCATTTAGTACCAGTAGCAAAAAGGATAGTTTTTCCTTTATATTCTGTTTTTTCGGTTTTAACGATAAAGTTTGTACCAATTTTTTTCACTTCTATTACTTTCTCATTTTTTATTTCAACAAGATCGTAAGCTCTTGCATGTTCTTCTAATTTCTTTGCTAATTCATAGCCAGAAATTTTTAAAAAACCGGGATAATTTTCTACTAAATGTGTGGTAGTTATTACACCACCAATAGGGGCTTCCACTCCAGAATTATATCCAAGAACAAGTGTTTTTAATCCAAGTCTTCCAGCATACATTGCGGCAGCTAGACCAGTACCTCCAGCTCCAAGAATAATAAAATCATATTTTTCGTTTTTTATTTTTTTATCCATCTTTTAGTAATTTATAAAATATTTATATAAATTATTATCAATCAATTTATTTTTATATATGCTACGGATATAATCTAAAAATAAGTGGGTATATAAATTTATAAATACAATAGAACCCCTTATAAATAGAAAAATCAAGTAAAAATGCCCAAAAAAAATTATGAAGAAAGATTAAGACAACTAACAGCTTATTTTGCTATTCAGTATACTATCTTAGAGAATTATGATAATTCTATTGATACCTCTTTAATGTTAAAAGAGATTGCGCAACCATTGATAGAAGCTGTTAAAAAAAGAAAAGAGAGGTGTATAAAAAATCTAGAAGAAATGGTTAAAAAAACCGATGAAAGAATATTAGAATTACAAAGACAGAATCCTAAGATTTCAGATTCAGAAAATATAAAAGAATTAACAATAAAACTAAAAGAAATTAAAAAAGAATATGAAAAATTAAGTAATACCTAACATAACTTCTAGATCATTTGAATATTTTTTCTTTATAATTTCAACAAATTCCTTAAACCCCCTAAAATAATGTTTTGTAGAAATCCCTCTTTCAATGTGAAGTTCATTCTTTTTTATTTCCTTGGGGTTATTTTTTACAGCAACTAAATATTCTAATACTGCTAGTTCTCTCGCTTCTTTTCCATTTCTTAAATAAATGTAGTAGCTATCTCTTTCTCCTTGGATAGTGTGCTGAAATCCTTCTTTAAATCTAACATTTTTTATGGGGACAATATTGTTTATAGAGGCAACTGCTTCTACAGGAGAAATCTTTTTATTTTCATATCTTTCTAAAATTTTATATATCTCTTCTTGATTGTTTTTTTGGTTATAAAAAATAATGATTATACATCCGAAAATAAAAAAAACTAGAGCAATAATCCCTATAAAATTAGATAAAGTGTTACCAATAACGGCTCCGGTTATTATTAGATTGTTTACAGTTATAAAAAAACCTAAAATAATAAAAGAAATCCCAACAATTTTATTTTTGTTCATTTATTATTTATAGATTGTTTATTTAATAATTTTCTCTAATTTATACTTTATTAAGACTTTTAAATAGTTTTTATTTAATAATACTATGGTATTTTATCTTCCAATTTTAGGTGCTTTAGCTCTTGCGATAGGAACTATACTTGAGAGATTAATACTTATTAAAAAAAATATTGATATAAAATCTTACCAGGTTGCTTCATTTTTAGGGATTGTTGTCTGTCTTTTTCCTTTTTTATATTTTTTATGGCGCGTGGATTTAGAAGCATTTGAATTAAAAAATATACTTATCTTATTGGTTGTAGTTATATTTTCGATAATTGCAAATTTTCTTGTTTTTTATTCTATTAAAGGTGAGAAAATAAACAATTTAGAACCGGCAAGGGTTTTGGAGCCATTATTTGTTATAATCCTTGCAATTATATTAGGTATCTTTTTTAAGAATTTATATGAACAAAATTTAAAGATTATTATCCCCAGTCTTATTTCAGCTTCTGCTCTTGTTTTTTCTCATATAAAGAAGCATCATTTATATTTCAATAAATATTTTTTAGCGGCAATAGCCGGAAGTTTTTTCTTTGCTTTAGAACTTGTAATTTCAAGATTTATTCTTGATTTTTATTCTCCAGTAACTTTCTACTTTTTTAGAAGTTTTTTAATTTTGATATTAAGTTTTTTAATTTTTACTCCAAAATTTAGAGGATTTAACTCAAAAACTAAATGGATTATATTAATTACTGGGGGGGTTTGGGTTATTTATAGGATTATAGTATATTACGGATATATTAAACTTGGAGTTATTTTTACAACATTACTCCTTATGCTAGGTCCAGTTTTTATTTACTCTTTTGCACATTTTTTCCTTAACGAGAAAATGAGTTGGAAAAATTTCTTGGCATCAATAATAATAGTTGTTTCTATAGCCTATGTAATTATTTGATAATCTTTTTATATGTAAAAATTATTAAAATTTAATCAATAATTTATACAAGTTCTTTACAAGATTCACATAAATATCTTCCATTCATTTTGTAAAGAAAATCTTTTTCGCCACACTCTTGACATATCCCCTCTTTTAAAAATCCCTTTATTCTTTTTATTTTTTTCAATTTTTCTGTTTCTTCTCTTATCTTTGCAAATTCTTCAAATTCCGGATAAAATTCTGGATGGAAATTAAGAATGTCTCTTGCAGTTATCATCCCAACAACTTCGTTATTTTTTATTACAACAGGAAGCCTCTCAAATTTTGTTTTGTTCATTTTACTTATGGCCTCTCTAATAGTGGCGTTGGGCCTTATTGTTATAATTTTTTTTGGTGAGATATCTATAGCTTTGGTTTCAGCAAGATCCTTTTTTGATTTTTTTACAATAGCCCATAAAATATCTTTTTCGCTTAGAAAACCAACAAGCTTTTTTTTATTAACAAGAATTAAACTTCCAACTTTTTTCTTTACCATTTTTTTTGCACAATCAAGAATTTTATCATTTGGATTTGCGATTAATGGCTCCCGAGTCATTAAATCTGAAACTAAAATATTTTTCATAATAAAATTAAGACCTTTTACTTAATAAATTTTTGCTAGTTTAAATTTACATTATTTAGGATAATTGTTAAAAAACTATTTATTATGAAAATTGTTTTGGTTTGATATATTTGATTAATTAAAACCGCGCAACATTTATTTTATTCTTTATCACAATAAATTTTAAAAATTTGTATTAGTCTATTTCTATAATAGTATTTTTACTAGTTAGTATAATTTAAAATAGTTAGATAATTAAATGTTTAATAAATAGAGGATAAAATGGCGGATAAACCTATTGTATTAATGCCGGAAGATGTTCAGAGAATACTTGGAAAAGACGCTCAGAGAAATAATATACTTGCGGCAAGAATGGTCGCCGATATAGTAAAAACAACACTTGGACCAAAGGGAATGGATAAAATGCTCGTATCCCCAAGCGGGGAGATTACTGTTACAAATGACGGAGTAACAATTTTAGAAGAGATGCAAATAGAACATCCTGCCGCAAAGATGATGGTTGAAATTGCCAGAACACAAGAAAATGAAGTTGGAGATGGAACAACAACAGCAGTAATGATTGCTGGAAAACTTCTTGAAAATGCTGAAAAACTTTTAGATAAAAAAATTCATCCGACTATTATAACAAAAGGATATAGAATTGCCGCAGATAAAACACAAGAGATATTAAAAGAATTAGCAATTAAAATAACATCAAAAAATGAAGATATTCTACGTCAGATTGCAATAACCGCAATGACGGGAAAAGGCGCAGAAGATGCAAAAGAAAAACTTGCAGATATAATCGTTCAAGCGGTAAAACAAATTGAAGTTAATGGTAAAGTTGATTTAAATGATATAAAAATAGAAAAATCTAAAAGAGAGGGTATAAAAGATACAGAATTAATTCAGGGAATAGTTTTAGATAAAGAGAAGGTTTCTTATGATATGCCTCTTTCTATTAAAAATGCTAAAATAGCTCTAATAGACTTTCCTTTGGAGATAAAAAATCCGGAGATACAGACTAGAATCTCTATAACTTCCCCAGAACAACTTCAGAGCTTTGTTTTACAAGAGGAAAAAGAAATAAAAGATATGGTTGAAAAAATAAAAATCTCCGGAGCAAATGTAGTCTTTTGTCAAAAAGGAATCGATGATTTTGCACAATATCTGCTTTCAAAAGATAAAATTTATGCTTGCCGTAGAATATCAAGGAGCGATATGGAAAAAATTTCAAAAGCAACTGGTGGAAAAATTGTAAGCAATATAAATGAATTAGGTAGTTCTGAGCTTGGAAGTGCAGATATTGTTGAGGAAATAAAAAATGGGGATGATGTTTTTACATATATAAGAGGTTGTAAAAATCCAAAGGCCCTTACGATATTAATTCATGGAGGGAGTGAACATGTTATTGAAGAGGTTAAAAGAGCAATAAAAGATGGATTAGGTGATGTTGCTTGTGTATTGGAGTCTGGATTAGTTGTTCCAGGCGGAGGTGCTACTGAAGTCGAACTTGCAAAAAAACTACGCGAATTTTCTCAAGAGCTTTCTGGAAGGGAACAGCTTGCAGTCGAAGAATTTGCTTCAGCACTAGAATTCATTCCAATAACTCTAGCAGAAAATGCAGGTATGGACCCTATTGATACTTTAACAGAATTAAAATCAAAACACGACGCAGGAGAAAAAAATGCCGGGCTTAATCTTTTTACAAATAGAATTGAAAATGTTTTAGAATCAAAAATTTTGGAACCATTAAAAATAAAAACACAAGCAATAAATTCTGCAACAGATGTTTCAATAATGATTCTTAGAATTGATGATATTATTTCTTCTAATGGAAAAAGCTCGATAAAAAGTGGAGACATCAGAAAAAATCATGCAGATTTAGAAGAATATTAAGTTTTGATTTGTTTCATTTTATTTATTCTTTTTTATATGAGAAGGACTTATGTAAAAACTTTTGGATACGATTAAGAATAAGATATTCTTTATTATAAAAACTTATTTTTTAGTTAAATATTTAAATCAAATTTATCTTTTATTAAATTAGATATAATATAAAAATGGTCGAAAAAGATACTATATTCTCAAGTACTATAAAATATAATGGAATCTTTTCTTTTAAAGATTTTTATAAGTTTTGTTATGAATGGATTAACGAAGAGATCGGTATCAATGTATCTGAAACAAAATATGAAGAAAAAATAAAAGGGGATACAAAAGACATAGTTGTTGAATGGGAAGGAGAAAAGGAAATGACTGATTATTTTAGATTTGATTTTAAGGTTCGATTTGAAGTAAGTAGCCTTAAAAATGTTGAAGTATCACAAAACGGATTGAAGATTTCAACAAACCAAGGTAGTATAAAAATATCAGTTAAAGGGGTTCTTGCAAGGGATTATAAAGGTAAATTTGAAATGTCAGCATTTAAAAAATTTCTTAGAAGTGTCTATGAAAAGTGGGTTATTCCTTCTACAATTAGCGAGTATGAAAGTAAAATTGTAGGGGCCTGTGACGAATTTCTCTCACAGGCAAAAGCTTATCTGGATCTGGAAGGGAAGAAATAAAGCTCTTTAAATTATCTAGCTCCTAAAAAATGAAAACCAAAATCTTTAAATATAAATTTTCTTTGTTTTCTCTATGAAAAAAGAAGCTTTTGTAACCTTATTAATTCTTTGTTCAATTATACTAGTTTTTCCAGTTGTTTCAGCAATAAATATAAAAATTGACAAACAAAGTGCAGATGAAGTATACGTAAGAGATTTAAAAAAACCAATAATTTTTGATATAAATATAACTAATCTCGGTTCATCAGACACTTTCACTTTTTATAATCTTATTGGTTTTATAATATCTCCAGATAGGGTTTCAATAGCTCAAGGAGAATCTAAAAATTTAAGAATAGAAATTACCCCCCTGTCAGAATTACCTTTAAGAGGTTATTATACTCTACCATACTTTATAAAAGCAAGTGATGGTACTGAAGTTGAACAATCTTTTACTTTTAGAATAATTGATTTAAAAGATGCTTTCTTAATTGGATCAAGTGATATTGATGTAGAATCATCTAATACGGAAATATATATTAAAAATGTGGTAAATTTTAATTTTGGAGAGGTTAATGCTGTTTTTAAATCACCATTTTTTAACGTAGAGAGAAGATTTTTTCTCGGACCAAAGGAAACAAAAACAATAACAATACAATTAAACAAAGAAGATTTTAAGACACTTACTGCAGGCTTCTATCCTATGACTGCAGAAATAACCACCTATGGAACAAAAACATTATTAGAAGATGTTATTAAATTCGTTGAAAAAAATATTGTTACTACAACAAAAAAGGAATATGGGTTTTTTGTGAATACACAAATAATTGAAAAAATAAATGAGGGCAATCTCGTAGGAACATCAGAAACAGTCATAAAGAAAAATATTATCTCAAGATTATTTACTACCTTTAGCCCAGAACCAGATATTGTAGAAAGAAGGGGTTTTATAGTTTATTATAGTTGGATTAGTGAAATAAATCCCGGAGAAATATATAAAATAACAATAAGAACAAACTGGCTCTTCCCCTTAATTATAATTTTATTACTTATAGCAATAGTTTTGTTGGTAAAACAATATACTTTGGGGGATCTTATATTATCAAAGAGGGTTGCATTTGTAAAAGCGAAGGGTGGAGAATTTGCACTGAAAATATCAATTATTGTAAACGCTAGGAGATATGTTGAAAAAGTAACTGTAACGGACAGAGTACCTCTTTTAGCGGAGATTTATGAAAGATTCGGGGGTGAACAACCAAGTAATGTTGATAAAAAAACAAAGAAAATTGAATGGAAGTTTGATAGTCTTCAGGCAGGTGAAACTCGTGTATTATCATATATAATCTATTCAAAGGTTGGGGTAGTGGGTCGTTTTGCACTTCCAAAAGCTTTTGTAGTTTATGAGAGAGAAGGAAGACTTCATGAAACAGAATCAAATCATGCTTTTTTTATCGCAGAACAAAGAGAAAAGGATTTACCAGAGAAATAAAAAGATATCCGTTTCTTTCAAACTTGGTTTATGAAATTATTTTTTAATTCATATAATAAAAATCCTTGAAAATAGGATTAGAGAAAGAAATAAAAAGACTTTTTACTTATATTTTTTATGACTAAAAAAATTAAAAAAAATTTTACTTATCACCTAAAACATAAATCAAAATTAACTATTTTATTTATTGTAAAAATTTTACTTGTTTTTCTTGTTTCTCTTCTTGTTTTTAAAATTTTTTATAATTATTTTCTTTTAACTTTTGGTCTTTTAGTTTCTTGGATAATTTCGTTCGTAATTGCTGCTACTCTCTACTTAATCCTAATAATAAAAGTTCTTGAATTTTTTAAATTTTAAAAATATCTTTTGATTAAGAAACAAACTTTTCCTATAAATGAATATTAAGTTAATACAAAAAAATAAAAAAGTAAACCTTAAAAATACTTTGGATTTCTTTATAATAATCCCCTCATAGCTTAGTGGTTAAAGCGCCTGGCTGTAGGTTTACCTAAGGTGGAGATTCCGTTTTAGCGGAAATTCAATGAAACCCTAAAAGTCAGAAGCAGAGCCCGGGAGATCCCCAGTTCGACTCTGGGTGAGGGGATTTTCAATCAACTCTTAAATTATAAATTTCAAGAATTGGATTATCAAAAATTTCTTGTGGAGCAACAGCATTTGCATATTTTAATGTAAAATTGGGATTTGTATCTAAATCAATTCCGGAATTTATAAGATACGCTTCCCAAATTAGCTCAGAACAATAGTAATGATGATTTTCTGAAGTTTTTTCTTTGTTGAGATACCAATAATCAAAAGGCATTCCTACTTTAGAAGCCGCGTAATTTACTATCCTTTCTCTTTGTTCGTCTGTAAGGTTTTTTACTCTTCCGACCATGAAATGTCTTCTTTCATTTACAAAATTATAGAGAGTGTTGTATCTAATTGGGCTATTAGCATATGCTTCTATAATTAGTGGTGTACTATTATTATACCCATAAAATATTGCGGTATGACTCCAATAACCAGGCATCGGACCAGAACCAAAATTAGATTTTCCAAATAGGATATCTCCCTTTTTTAAATCTGAAAATTCTATATAAGGATACTTTTCGGAATATTTCTTCTTTGTTATTGAAATTGAAATTGCAACAAGTATCCCATTAATTAAAAAAATAACTGTTAAAATTATTAAAAAAAACTTTATTTTATTTGATCTATTTTTTATGATTTTTTTTGTTCTTAACATTTAGCCCAAAATTCATTTTAATTTTTAAAATTTTTTATTTTTAGATTTTTAGAGAATAAAAATATAACTATAGAAATATTTAAAAATAATACATATTTTTAAAAAATTAAATGGGTTCGGTAAAAACAAAAGAGGAAACTTCCGATGTATTTGAAGAAGAAGATAACATCGATGAGGTTATAGACGAATTAGAACTTGATGAATTTTAATTTTTATTTTTTTAATTAACCTCTAGAGCAAGTTTATTGTTATTTATATCTAGCTCAAATAAGTTAGGTTCAAGAAATATTTGGAGATTATCAATTTTTGTTTGTAATACAAGAATGTTTGTGAGAGTTATAACTCTCCCCCCACCAATTTGTATAGGGTCGACTAAAATTTCTTTTAGTTTTTTATTATCCGCATAAATGATCAACTTTGATTCGTTAGTATCTTGTAATCCGTAGTTTTTTATTGTAACTGAAATATCTAGATATCTCCCATGCATTAATGCAGAGGCATTTTCAATAGCTAAATCTGGATAACTAGGAAAAGAATAAAGATAATTTATTCTTTCTTGAATGTCTTGTCCGAGTTTTTGATTGCATCTACTTATTGGGTACATAATATTTTCTGGATTTTGGGAATGATCAAAGCCTAATGCATGAAGTAACTCATGTAGAGCAACTACCGGCTCTGCACATTTAGAATCTCTTAATAATGTAATTGCGCCTTCATAAATCACGTTAAAATTTTTGGATTGAATTATTTTTGTTGGACCGCCTTCACCCGCAACAAAAAAATTTCCTTCAAATTTTACATTCTCATCACAAGTTATCCAAATTTCCTCATTTTTTTCTACCGGATAAAAATCAAGAATGGTTTTTTCTTTAATTATCTCCATTGCTTGTAGGATGTCACTTGTTTTTTTTAAGGTGCATTTTTCAATTCTATATGAAATTTTACTATCTTTATATCTCATGTTTTTGTGGAATTGTATATCTTCTGAAACTGATGAGTTTAGAGTAAAGTTATAGTTTTCTGACTTTGAAATTTTAAATTCCATATCTTGAAATGGAAAAAACCAATACAAGATTAATGATAAAATTACAAAAATAAAAAATAAAAAGAAAAATAAATCCCCCCTTTCCATTATTCGGAAAAGAAAAAAGGAGTTTATAAAACTATTTCTACAGCCAATTTACAGTGAAAACGCCCAAACCGGGAGTCGAACCCGGGTTTCCAGCGCGACAGGCTAGCGTCATAACCGTTAGACCACTTGGGCTTAAAAATAATTTATCAAAATTGTTTTTAAAGTTTATCATTATTTTTTCTTTTTGGATTTCTTTTTACTTAAATTTTCAATTTTTCCAATTACCTTTCTTCCATTCATATAAGGTACAAGAACCTTTGGGATCTTAATACTTCCATCTTTTTGTTGGTAGTTTTCTAAAATCGCAACCATTATACGAGAAGTTGCGAGAGCCGTATTATTTAATGTGTGTAATACATACCTTTCGCCTTTTTTGCTTATCCCTCGAATATTTAGAGGTCTCGCTTGAAAATCTGTACAATTGCTTAGACTTGCAACCTCCCCATAACTTTTTAGTGTAGGTCTCCAAACTTCTATGTCCTCGCTTTTTGCTTTCCAATCCCCTAAATCTCCCGAACATATTTCAACAATCCTGTAGGCTAAACCAAGTTTTTTCATTATGATTTCAGTATTCTCCTTTAGTTCCTTATAATACTTCCACGAATCTTTTGGATGACAAAAAATGAATTGTTCAACCTTGTTAAATTGATGTGTTCTCCAAAGTCCCTTTTCATTTATTCCATGACTTCCAACCTCTTTTCTAAAGCACATACTATAACCAAAAAATTTTAGGGGGAGTTTTTCTTCTGGAATTGTTTTTTCTGAAAGCATTCCAAGAATAGCATGTTCTGCAGTTGGGATTAAGTATAAGTTTTCATTTTCAATTTTGTATAAAGCATTTTTAAAAGCTTCTAAATCCCCAGCTGCCTCAGCAATTTTTTTGTTTATCATTAATGGTGGTTCAATATAAATATAGCCTCTTTTTTTCATAAAATCAATTGTAAAATTTATTAAAGCACGATTTAACAAAGCTAAATCATCCTTTAAATAATAAAAACCACTTCCTGATACCTTAGCCGAAGCATCAAAATCGCAAAAGTTTAGAGATTCAATAAGTTCAACATGATTTTTTGGTTTAAATTTTAGATTTATTTTTTTTCCAAAAACCTTTCTTACTTTATTATCTTTTTCAGTTTTACCAAATGGTACAGATTTATGCATGAGATTTGGGATTTTCTTAAGTAAAAGAAGTAACTCGCAATTTGTTTGTATCTCCGCTTCTTCTGTTTTCTTTAGCTTTTCAAGAATTTCCTTTGCATGTTTGATGAGTTCTTTTACTTTTTCTTCATGTCCCGATTTTTTGACTTGATTTATCTTATCTGAAATCTTATTCCTTTCCGCTCTTAATTCATCTGCTTCTTTCTTAAGCTTTCTCCATTTCTCATCAAGTATAAGAATCGAATTAATTATTGTAGGATCCTTACCCCTTTTTTCTATATTTTTTTTATAAATCTCCGGCCTCTTTCTTAAGTCTTTAATATCTATCATTTTTTTATTAAAGAAAGATTATATTTAAATTTATTCCAATCTAAAAGATTTAAAAATAAAAAATTCTATAATTATTTATGGCTCTAGATCTAATTTTAGATTTTTTTAGACTTTACCAAGATTTTCTTTTGACTCTCCCGCCATTAATGAAAACTTTTGTTAATTTATTTTTTCTATTGCTTATAATCATGGCTTATTCTATTTTAGTATGGAAACTTCATATATTTATAGCCCAAAAAAACATATTTAAATTTGATCTTAATAAGTACAATACTGCAGAACACCCCCTTCTTTCAAAATTAATCGCCGCTATATTTTACTTTTTTGAGTATATCGTCACAATCCCTTTTATAATCTCGTTTTGGTATATAATCTTTACTTTTTTTATGATTTTATTTATTGATGAAAATATTCCCATACAAAGTATTTTATTAATTTCTGCAATAGCAATAGCCGCAATAAGAATGGCTTCTTATATCCCAAACTATGGTGAAAATCTCTCAAAAAAAATAGCAGAAATATTTGCATTTTCTTTCCTAGCTGTTTCAATTTTAGATCCTAGAATATTTACAAAATTTTTGGATAGGATCATTCAAAGATTTTCAGATATATCTTTATTTTTTTCTGGATTATTAGATTATTTACTCTTTATAGTAATAATAGAAATTATTCTAAGATTCTTTGATCTTATATTCGGAATTTTTGGGGTTCAAGATTCTACAACAAAACAAGAATAGGATTTTAATCTTTTAAAACCTCTGGGTGTTTTTGTCCAATTTGGAATCTTTCTGTGAGCATTTTTATATGTTTTTCTTTTTCAGCGATATAACCTTTAGTTTCTGTTTTTAATCTTTTAATCATTTCCGCTAAATATTCTCCTCCGAGAAAATGGGGGGTAAGTACATAATCTGCTCCCTTTTCATAGAGGTACATTGCATCTTCTATTGTATGTGCCCTAACTATCACTATTGATTTAGGGTTTTCCCATTTTATTGTATTTAGGATTAGTTCATTGGTTTCAACTTCCGGGATAGTCGATATCACAATTTTTATATTCTTTAGTGGGAGTTCTTTTAACAAAGACTCATCATCAGCATCCCCATAAATACACGGGATTCTTAAACGAGTAAGATTTGCGACCGTATCGGGATTAAAATCAATAACGAGGTATTTTTGTTTTATTTTCTTTAATGAATTTAAAATTCCGAAACCAATCCTATTATAGCCAAACAAGATAACATCTACATTTTTCTCAATTTTTCTTTTTTCCCTAATTTTTTTTCTTTCAAACACATAAAGATTTTTTGACAATAGAGAATATAATTTATTAGAATAAATAACCATATAAGTACAAATACTTATTGTAATCAGGCTTACTAGAGTAATTAAAGATAAGATTTCATTTGATATATGTCCTACTTTTGCGCCAAGTGCAACAAAAATTAAAGAGAATTCACCTATTTGCGCTACTGTTAATCCAGCTAAAAAACTTGTTCTTCTAGTGTAACCATCAAGTCCCATCAAAATCATAACAATTAAAGGATTTCCTATTAGGATAAGCAAAGAGAATGCAATTGATGGTAAGATTATTCGAGTGAAATTATTTACAGTTATCTGTGCACCAAGTAAAAGAAAGAAAGAAATTATAAAGAAGTCTCTTAAAGGTTTTAATTTTGAACTTATTTCAAGACTGTATGGTGAAACAGAAAGCAAAACCCCAGCTATTAAAGCGCCAACCTCAATAGATAATCCTGCAAAGTGGAATAGAGCGGCAAGACCTAACCCCCATGATATTGAAAAGACAAAAAGGAGTTCTTGTGAGCGCGCAAAAAATCTTTGAAATTTAGGAAGTATAAAAATGCTTATTGGAACTAAAA
>JAWCQY010000004.1:0-34290 GCA_038869535.1 Candidatus Pacearchaeota archaeon | reverse complement strand
TGTTGATAATCAATTTCATAATCTTGATATTCAATTCTTGGAGTAAAATTATAATCTAACCAAACATTAAATGTATCTGACACAAGAATCGAAAACCACTGTGAAAAAAGTTTTGAAAAATCTGCTTTAAGTTTTATCATTACATTTTTCTCTATATTTGAAATAAGATGAAAAAAACTATTGGAAAGCCAATCTTCAATTTTTGATATGTAAACTATTTTATTTTTTATTTCCTCTGCCCTTTTAATTTTTTTTTCTAATTCTTCTATATTTTTTGATAAAAATTCTATTTCTTTATTTAACTCTGCAATTTTTATCTCAACTACTCTTTCTTCTTTTAATGCGTTTTCTAATTCCCTTTGTTTTTCTAAGAATATTTTTTCAAATTTATTTAGCTCAAAAATAGAACTGTTTAAAGTTTTAATATGAGATTCCAAAAGATTAATATCTTTTTCTATTGTTTCATTAATTTTTACTAATTCTTCAATTCTTATTTTCTTTTCTTCTAAATCACTAATTTTTATTTTAAGAATTTTAAGGTTTTGTATTTCCCTTTCTGTTTTAAAAATTAGATCTTCAATATCTTTTAATTTTTTTATTATTTCGCTCTTATTTAGGTTAAGTTTTTCTAATCTTTTCTTATTCTCGTTAATATCCGATTCCAGTTTATTAAGAACATTACTTTTATAAACTGGGTCTATATCCTGTAAACAAGTAGGGCATGTATCAATTTGATTTAATCTTTTTTTTAAAATTTCTAATTCCTGATTTCTGATATTTAAAGAACTTATTTCAGACGTTACCTTTATATTATCCTCATTAATTTTTTCCCTATCTTTCTTTAATAGCAAGATTTTATCTTCCAACACCCCAATTTCTGATTCTTGAAATTTAATATTTGATATTTCTTTTATTTGAGAGTTTATCTTTTCTATCGTTTTTAGATTTTGAAAGAGATTATCCTTTTTGTTTCCGATTATTATTTTTGTTTTTTCTACCTCTTGTTGAAGTTTTTTCTTCTCTTCTAGCTTAACCAAAATAGAATCTTTTTCTTCTTGTGCGAGCTTCTTTGCTTCAGATTTTATATAAAGTTCTTTTTCAAGTAATTCTAAATTGGAATATTTTAATTTTAATTCATCTTTTTTTGTTATAAGATCCGCTTTGTCTGTTTCAAGACTTTCAATTAAACCTTCTTTTACTCTTTTTTCTTCTCTTATTTTTGGGATAATAATATTAATATTTTCTAGAATTCTTTTGTACTTATCAACACCAAAAATATGCCTTAAGGTATTTATTCTTACTTCAGGATCTTCAATAATTATCTGTTTCATTTCCTCTTGAGGTGTATAAACTGTAAATTTGTAGAGTAAATTTTGTTTTTTTGAGAATTCTTTGGGATAGGATAACAAATCCAAAATTTTTTCTTTTAGTTCTGTAACTGAAAGTTCTTTTTTTATATTATCAATTGTTATTGCACAATAGTCTTGATTTATTGTTTTTCCCCTTTTTAGTGTTCTTTCTATTAAAACACTCTTACCTCCTATATCTAATTCTAATGTTACAGAACCCTCCTTTTCCCCATTTCTAAGAAGAGAGCTACCTTTTTGCCCCGGCTGTAAACCAAACAAAGCAAATTCAATCCCAAGTAAAACAGATGTCTTCCCAGCACCAATATCACCAGATAGGAGTATGGAACCTTCAGGGAATATTATCTCCTGATTTTTATAACTTCTTATATTTTTTAAGAGTATTTTTTTGAATATCATTTTTTAAAAATTCAAAACTTTTTTGGAATCTTCAAAAATCCTTTTAGTAAAACTATCAGTAGTCTCACCTTCTTGTTTCTCGTTTGAAAGAATCTTTATCATAGATCCTATATATTTATTAAATTCAGAATCATTCTGCTTTGTATAAAGTTTTATTGTTTCTTCTTCAACATTTTCCTTTTCTCCTATTTCAAAATCTAATTTTATTTCTTTTGAATTTATATCGTGCGTATTTCTAAGGAGAAAATATGCTTTCTTCTTTTTTGCTACTTCTTCTATCTGAGAAAATTTTATATCAGAAATTTTACCGGATTCTAATGTACCGTGCAATCTTAAAAGAACAATCTTATCCTCTAAATCTCTTTTCTCAAGTTCTGAAATTATTTTTTCTGTAGCAAAAGAGGCATTATCTATTTTTACTAAGATCTTTATAACATCTTTTATTTTTAATTCTATTTTTTTAAGCTTTTGACTTGGTTCAAGATCCGTATCCACAATATAAAATCTTCCATTTTCTAAATCTTCAAGTTCCTGAAAATTATTAGGGAATATTGGACCGGGATAAACAAAATTTTCATATTGAAAGTCTATATGGAGATGCCCACAGGCATAATAATCAGCTTTAGGTATCCGATCAGTTTCTAAAGCATCCGTTGGTAGATCTCCTTTAGCTTTATCTATAGTTGTGTGTAACATAAATATATTGAAAAGTCCGGGAGATTTGTTAAAGTCTATTCTTCTTAAATCCCCAATTTCTAAGCTCGATGTTTTCCCGGGATAGCCATATATTGCAACTCCTTTATAAAGCGTCGGATTTAATATTATCTTACCATTTTTTTCTTCAAATTTAGCAACATTAATACAAAAACCAGCTTTTTCAAGAACGTCTAAAAATGTTTTTCCTGAAACAGAATAATCGTGACTTCCTGCTATTATAAAGCAAGGAACTCTTGCCTCTTTAAGTTTTCTAAATTCTGCAAAGGTTTCTTTTAAAATATCTATTGGAGGAAAAGCGGAATCAAATAAATCTCCTGCTATAAGAACAAATTCGACTCTTTCACTTATACAAATATCAATAGCTTTCCGAAAAGATTGCATATTTAATTCTTGAAGTGGTTGTTGTTTCCACCCACCAAGATGTACATCAGATATATGCGCAAATTTGACCATTTTTATTTATTTTGATAAGATATAATTTATATAAAAAATAGTAAAAACGAAGTATATAAAAATAATTGTATTCTAATAATTACCCTATTATTTCTAGGTTAAAAAGAGAATTTTAATTTTTTATGTCATAAAATTTTTTATTATTAGCGTTTTTATTATTAATCCGATATTTTCACTGAAAAATTTTGAAACTTCCTCCTTAAAAATAATAAGTCCAACTAATACCCCAATAAGAACAATAAGGATAAATACAAGAATTATTGTTATTACTGTTCCCATTTTATTTGATTTTTCTTGATAATTAGATACTTTTTGAATAATTTTTTGCTCTGTGGGGGTTCCTGAAGAATATGGTAAAGATTTATTATAAACTTCTGTTTGTAATTTTTGATTCTCTGAGGGATAAAAATTTTGTATTTTGTTTGAATTTAATTTTGGAGCTTGTAAATATCTAGCGGCATCCTCTATATCTTCCTTTAAATAGCCTGCATTAAAAAAACTCATCATAGCTTTTTCTAAAGATTCTCCTTTAGAAAGAGCCATTTTTAATCCTTCAACAATTTCCTCTTTTACCATTTTTTAATCTTTATTATTTTGCTTTATTAATAAGGGGAGATTAGTTTAAAATAATTTCTCAATCAAGATTCAAAACCTTTCCATTAGTAGCAAGGTGAGAGGTTTCCCCAAACTTATAACCCATTTCTGCGGCAAGTTCGATTAGTGGGGTTTCTTGTTGTAGAGTTCCATGTGAAGGGATTATATGTTTTGGTTTTAAAAGCCTTATTAGATCTCGCATATCTTCTCTACTACCATGTCCATGAACGTGGATATCTGTTTGGATCCTTACTCCAATTCTTCTAAGTTTTGTATCCATCTTTTCTCTTGATGCAATATTTATTGGTGTAGGGATTACTGAAGATGCAAAAATTAGATTATCCCCCTCCCTAAACTTAAATGGCGTTTCCCCCTTTACAATCCTATCAAGAATAGAATTTTCTTCTGCTTGATGTCCAGTACAAACAACAAGATATTTATCTCTATTTTTTTCGACTTTATTTAAGAAAGAATCTATTTGTTTTCTGTACTTAAGTATTTTTATATATTTTTTAAAGGGGCATTTATTTATAGCAATAGCTGCTCCAACATATTTACTAAGACTTCTACCAATAAAAACAATTTCTCTTCTTGTTTGTCTACCAAACTCAACGATACTATTAAGCCTCTCTATATGGGACGAAAAAGTTGTAACAAACAATGCATTTTTTGAATATTTAACTTTTGAAATGGCTTCTTTAACTAGATGTTTGGCTATTGTTTCACTCCCGGGTTTTTTTTCGGTTGAAGAATAAAGTGCGTCTATAACAAGGACTTTTACTTTTTGTTTTCCTATTTCTCTTAATTTTTTGTAATTAGGGGGTGGACCAAGAGTTGGGTGATTATCAAATTTTAAATCAAGACCATAAAAAAAAATTCCTTCTGAAGAATGGAGAGCAATAAAAACACAGTCTATTGTTGAATGGGTAGTATGTATAAATTCCACTCTATAAGTTTCTGATTTACCTCTTATTTTATGAGATGAATTTGGTTGAACAATTCTGGTAACTGCATTCAACTTTATATCTTCGTCTTCAGATATTGCCTTCAAAACATTAATAGTAAAAGGAGTCCCATAAACTGGAACGTTTGGGTACCTCTTTATTAGATAAGGGGCTGCACCTACATGATCCAGGTGTGCGTGGCTTATAAAAATGGATCTTACTTTTTCTCTCCATCCGATTTTGTCAAGAATTGTGTCGTCTGGTATCGCACCAAACTCTCTTAGCTTTTGTTCTTTATGTGAAAACTCATTTTTTTTGATGTCTTCTCCTTTTTTTATTCTAGATGTATATTCAATGAGATGCTCTTCTTGCAATTCAACAATACCTGGAATATATAAACCCATATCAAAAATAAAAACATCATCTTTTATCTTTAATGCGGTCATATTTTTTCCGACTTCTTCAAAACCACCAATTGTACATATCTCCATTTTATAAATTAAGTAAATGTGCTTTAAAAATATTAATTGTAAGGACATATGATAAGAATATTTTCTTAAAGGGTTAGATTAATAAAATACATTTAATAATTATAACTATGAAATCTCTAAAACCAAGTATGAGGGAAAAGAAGAGATATCTTCTCGTCCATGGAAAAATTAATGATATTGAAAGAGCAATAACCGATGGAATTGGTATAATAGGGGCCTCAAAAGTCGGCTTGGTTTGGATAAAAACCGAAAAAAATTTTGCAATTATATCTATAAATAGGAGTATGGTTGATAGTGTAAAAGCATGTTTTGCTATCTGGCCGGAAAAAATAATAGTCTCAAAGGTCTCCGGAACATTGGCTGGTTTAAAAAAATAGAATTTACAAGAAAGAGACAATTTAAATTTTAATCTTGAGGTAGTAACATAATAGGAAAGATTTATAAATGTTTATTATTATAAAATATATTATAAAAGAATAAAATGGAAGGAAAACTACAATTGTTAGAAAAACTGATAGAAAAACATAAGAATAAAGTAGATGTACTTAAGGAAAGCAAGATACACCCAAGATCTCGATTCTATGACATAACAAATAATATTATTGCGGTCATGCAAGCATATGTTCATGCGGCTATAAATAGCGAATGTACTCTAATATCCTATAAAAAAACAAGAGATGTATACCTTGAATATTCCAATTTATTAAGGAATTATCTTAGGATTATTGAATCAAATCCTGAAATAAAAGAATTAGAAATAAAAACTGAGAAGGGTTATCTTAAAAACCAAATCGGAAAAAATGGTTATCCCCCAAAGGACTATGTAATTAAACTTCAAGAATTTTTGAAACTTAAAAAAAATGAGTATGAATAATATTATAAATTTAACTGAAAAAATAACTTCTATTTTTTCTAATTTAAGCTCTGGTATATTCAGTAAAATTAGTTTATTTTTAAGTTTTTATGGTTTTTTGTTATTAAGTAAAAAGAGATTTAAATTCGATCTTCCTAGAATAAAATGGAAAAATTGAAAATTAGTGAAATAAGAACCTTAATAAAAAAGACCGATAAAGATTTAGAGAAAATCGTAAGATTGTGCGATCATTGTATTCCGATTGCTGAAAATAGATTTTTATGGTCTTTAATAGATAAAAGTTACTTTTCTTTAAAAAATATATTTTATTCTTTAGAATTTTTAGAAAAAAATACTACAAAAGAAAAATATAGAAGGGTTTTATTAGAATTACAAAAAGAGGCAGATAGACTGATGAAAGATTACGAATTTATAAAAAATCAATATCTTTAGATTAAAGATACACCAGTTATATCGAAAGGCTTTTAAATGTTATAGATTTTTAATTTTAGGTTGATAGAACAATAAATTAAGGAGAATTAGAGTAAGATTGAAAGATTAAAGATTCTCTAAAATATAAAAATAACTAAAAATTTGGTAAAATGGAGATGCCTATAGAACTTCAACATCAAGCCATGGGCTATGATAGAACTGCCACTATGTTTTCTCCTGAAGGAACGATTCTCCAGGTTGAATATGCAGAAAAAACCGCGAGGCTCGGTAGTGCGAGTATTGGAATGATTTGTTCTGACGGGGTTTTTATACTTGCGGACAAAAGAATAAAGGATAAATTGATTGTACAAAACTCTGCAAATAAAATATACGAAATAGACTCTCATATCATAGCAAGTGCTGCGGGGATTGTTTCTGATGCAAGAATTCTTATAGAAAGGGCACAGGTTTTATCACAGCAGCACCGGGTTACATACGACGAACCAATAGAACCTGAATTAATAATAAAAGATATATCTAATACAAAACAACAGTTTACACAATATGGCGGAGCAAGACCTTTTGGAGTCTTCATTATGATTGCTGGGATAAAAGACAAAAAACCAGAGATCTATACGAGCGATATAACGGGTAATTATTTTTCTTATTATGCAAATGCAATAGGCGAGAATGATGAAAGAATAAAAGAGAAACTAAGAGAAAAATATAAAGCAGAAAATAACATAAAAAAGAATGTTAAAATTGCTTTAGATATATTCAAAGAAATACAGGGAAAAAATTTTGACCTTGAAAGATTTGAACTTGTTTATATAAAAAATGATGAAATGAAAGCAAGAAGAATCACTAGAAGCGAATTTGATGATTTTTTGAAATAAATTAACATGGTTCAAACGACAGCGCGAATTAAACATCATGGAAAAAATTTTGAGATTATTGTAGATCTGGACAAAGCTTTAAAGTATAAAAATGGAGAATCAAAAGTTGTAGATTTTCTTGAAGCTTATACAATTTTTACTGATGTTAAAAAAGGTCTAAAGGCTTCGATAAAAGATATTGAAGGTTCTTTTGGTACAACAGACCTAAACATTGTTGCTAGAAAAATAGTCAAAGAAGGCGAGATTCTTCTTACACAAGAGTATAGGGAGAAAAAACACGATGAAAAATTTAATCAGATCGTTGATATAATCTCAAAAAATGCGATAGACCCTACAACAGGAAATCCTCATACCTCAGAAAGAATAAAAAAGGCTCTTCAAGAAGCCCATATAAATATAAAAAATACTCCGATTGAGGATCAGATTAAAGATATTATTACAAAACTGAGCAAGATAATCCCAATAAAGATGGAAGAAAAAAAATATGAAATAATAATCCCCTCTATCTATACCGGTCATGCTTATGGAATAATAAGCCCATATAAAGAAGAAGAAAATTGGCTTAATAATGGAGATTTAAGTGTTGTTGTTACAATTCCGAGCGGGATAGTTTTTACATTTTTTGATAAATTAAATTCTTTAACGCACGGAAGTGTTGTTACTAGAGAGCTAAAAGAATAAAATAATTAAAGAAAGAAAAGTAAAAAAATTTTGGTAAAAAATAAAATGAAAACGTCGGAATTTTCAATTTTGATAAATAAAAAATAATCTAAAGAAATAATAAAATGACGGAAAAAATAGAAAGAAAGATTGTAATTCCTGGAGAAGTTATAGAAAGGGGTAAAGATTTTCTTCCAGGGGAAGGTACGGAAAAAAGGGGTAATGAAATAGTTGCTATAAAATATGGACTTGCAGAAGAAGTAGGTAAACTTGTAAAAGTAATTTCATTATCTGGTATTTATGAACCAAGAAAAGGGAATATTGTTATAGGAAAAGTTGATAATATAACTTTTTATGGTTGGGTTATAGATATTGATGCGCCAGATGCAGCATTTTTACACGTACAAGAAGTTCCAAAATATGTTGCCAATGATGGAATGAACGATGTTCTTGACATAGGAGATATGGTTGTAGCAAAAATAATTGAAGTTTCCGTAAGAGGGATTGACTTAACAATAAAAATGAGGGGTCTTGGTAGGATTGATGAAGGAATAATAATGAAGATTAATCCAAGTAAGGTTCCAAGAGTAATCGGTAAGGAAGGGAGTATGGTAAACTTGATAAAAAAAGAATCTGGATGTGAAATAACGATTGGACAAAACGGATTGATATGGATAAGAGGGAATAGGATTGAAGACGAATTAATGGTTAAAAAGGCAATTACATTCGTAGTAGAAAGATCTTTTTCACGTGGGCTCACTGAAGAAATAACTAAATTTTTCAGGATTAATAAAAAATGAAAGTCAAAAAAGATACAGAAAAATTCAAAAGACCTGACGGAAGAAAATATAACGAAATAAGAAAGATGAGTGCAAAAATAGGAGTCGTCCCAAATGCAGATGGTTCTGCAATGTTTTCTTTTGGTGATACGATCGCAATTGCGGCTGTTTATGGTCCAAGAAAAATGCACCCACAACATTCGCAAGATCCGGAAAAGGGAACATTAAGATGTAATTATAACATGTTAAGCTTCTCTGTTGCAGAAAGAATCAAGCCTGGACCTACTAGGAGAAGTATGGAAATAAGTAAAATTACTGAGTGGGCTCTAGAGCCTATATTAATGATAAAGAGATTTTCAAACATGGCCATAGATGTCCACATAAATATAATACAAGCAAATGCATCAACAAGATGTGCAGGAATAAATGCTGCTGTTCTTGCTTTAGCACACGCTGGAATTCCTATGAAAGATCTAGTTTCTTCTGTTTCTATTGGGAAAATAGATAAGAATATAGTCGTTGATTTGATTAAAGAAGAAGAAGATTGGGAAGAAGGTGAAGGTGCAACAGATATACCTATAACTATGACCCCTGACGGAAAAATAACACATATACAATTAGATGGAAGAATCTCTAAAAAAGAACTTAAGGAAGTTATTGAAATTGCAAGAGTAGCAACAAAGGAGATTTATGAAGTTCAAAAAAAGGCATTAAAAAATTCACTTGAATTTACAGAATAAATTATACTTAAATTAAAATGATGGAAACCTCAAGATTAACTGGAAATAGAATAATACAATACTTAAAAGAAGGAAAAAGATTTGATGGAAGGAAACCCGACGAATTTAGAGAAATAAAAATTGAAACTAATATCTCAAATAAGGCGGAAGGAAGTGCAAGAATCCGAATCGGTAAAACAGAAGTTTTAGTTGGAGTAAAACTTGATGTTATGGAACCTTATCCGGACTCTCCAGACAAGGGAAATCTTATAGTTACAAGTGAATTACTGCCGTTAAGTTCTGTAAGATTTGAAGCCGGACCACCAAAATTTCCATCAATAGAAATAGGTAGGCTTGTCGATAGAGCGATAAGAGAGAGTAAATTTATAGAGATGGAAAAACTTTGTATAAAAAGCGGGGAAAAAGTATGGGGGGTTTTTATAGATATTTATTCAATAAATGACGACGGAAATTTAATAGATGCGGCTGGCATAGGAACTTTAGTTGCGCTAAGAAATGCAAGATTTCCGGAGTATGATGAAAAATCTGGAGTGGTTATTTATGGTAAGCTAACTAACAAAAAAATTCCTCTCTCAAAAGAAATACCAATAATTACTACAATAAACAAAATAGGGGATAATTTTGTTGTTGATCCAACACTTGAAGAAGAAGACGTAAACGAAACTAGAATCACTATAGGAGGTTCTATAGAAGGAACAATATTCTCTATGCAAAAAGGAAATTCCAAAGAGATAACAATAGATGAAATGTATAAAATTTTAGAACTTGCTGAAAAGACTCGAATGGATTTATATTTAAAAATAAAAGATTATATTGAAGAAGATGGAAAAAAATAAGGAAGAAAAATTAACCAAATATGAAATAGCGAGGATACTTGGAGCAAGAGCTTTACAAATTGCAATGAACGCGCCTTTGCTTATAAAGATTAGCAAAGAGGAATTAGAAAAATTAAAATATGATGCATTAAAAATAGCTGAAGTTGAATTTGAATCTGGAATCCTACCAATATCTGTAAAAAGACCATTCCCACCTAAAAAAGAGGAGAAATTAAAAAGGATAAAAGAACAACAAATAAGCGATGAAAAAATAGAAGAAAAAAAATCTGAAGAGGAAGAAGATATAGCAAAAAGTGGGGAGATTATGGAATTAGTTGGCTCTGACGAAGAAATTTTAGAAGAATCTGAAGAAGAACTAGAGGAAGAATAAAACCTCTTATTAATTAAATATTTTATAATTAAATTTATATACTAATTTCTATTTTTTTATTAATGGTCGTTGTCAGAGAAGTTTCTGCAAAAAATATTTTTGATTCTAGAAAAGAAAAAACAATATTCATTTCAATTAAAACTAATGTTGGAAAATTTTTTGCGAGTTCTCCAACTGGGAAATCTGTTGGAAAATATGAGAATCCAAGTTACAAGAAAAGTCTTGAAAATGATATTGATACAACAAAGAAATTTAAAGATTATTTTTCTGCAGATAGAATTGATGATTTTTATGACTTAAGAAGGGTGGAGGATATTGTTGAGGGTCACTTAGGTGCAAATACGCTTTTTGCCTTAGAATCGGCAATTTTAAAGGCTCTTGCAAAAGAGAAAAAGAAAGAGATTTGGCAATTAATAAATCCAAATGCAAAAAAATTTCCGAGACTCGTTGGTAATTGTATAGGTGGTGGTAAACATTCTGTAACCTTAAACAAAAAACCTGATTTTCAAGAATTCCTTATTATTCCTAAAACAAATAATGTAAAAAAGGGTTTTGAGATAATTATAAAAGCAAAAAAAGAAGCTTATTATTTTCTTAAGGATAAAGACAAAAGATTTGAGGGCAAAAAGAATGATGAAGATGCTTGGGCTACTAATCTTAATGATAAAGAAGTTTTAGAAATCATAAAGAATTTTAATCTCCCTATTGGAGTTGATGTGGCTGCATCGGGATTCCATAAAAGAAATAAGTATTATTATCAAAACCCAAAAATAAGTAGAAATAGTGAAGAACAATTCTTCTACATATCAAATTTAATAAATAATTTTAACTTATTTTATATAGAAGATCCTTTTAATGAAGATGATTTTGAACTATTTTCAAAATTACTAAAAAAATTTCCAGATAGACTAATTGTTGGTGATGATCTAATCGTCACAAATATAAAAAGATTCAAAAGGGCCATAGAGCAAAAATGCATAAATGCGGTTATTATCAAGCCAAATCAATGTGGATCTTTGCTTGAAGTTAGTGAGGTTTGTGATTTAGCAAAAAAAAACGGAATAAAGATTATTTTTAGCCACAGAAGTGGAGAAACCAATGAGACTATACTTTCAGATCTTGCCTTTGGTTTTGGTGCTGATTTTTTTAAATGTGGAATAACGGGTAAAGAAAGAGAAGCAAAAATAAAGAGATTAATTGAGATTGAGAAAAATTTTAGGTAAGATTAAGGAACGTGAAAAATCCGCAGGAAAGACTAGAATTAATAATAACTTTCAAGTAACAACAAAATAGAGGGATTTAAATAGTAGCGTTTCATAGAAAATGTATGGAAAAAGAAGCAACAAACTACAATGAAAATCCTAATTGGAAACAATGGATCCCAATTTATGGAGTTTATAGGGCTATGACTGATCGAACTTCGCTGGCTGACAATATGTTAAATCATCCAATTAGAACTTCTATATATACTTCTTATCAAGCGTTATTCTTTTTTTATTAGAAAAAGGTTTGGAAAAATTAATTATTTAATTCTAGAACCTCCAGAGACTACACCCAGACTTCTTAATCAAAAACCTTTAAAAACATAATTTTCTCTGAATTTTAATGGATATCGTAAAAACAATTAAGAAAAAAATTAAAGAAGGGGAAGAAGAACTATTAGATATTGTGAAGAAAGGTGAAAAGGCCGTTGAAGGAGTAGTTAAAGAAGTTGAAAAATCTGTTGTGGGAAAATCGAATAAAAAAGTATCAAAAAAAACGCTTGAAAAAAAAGCAGAGGCGGAATCGACTACAGAAGAAAAAGATTTAGAAAAAAAAAGAGAGGAGTTATTTGAAAAAGCAAAAAAACTTAGAGAAAAGATTTCTACAGAAGAAGTTACAAGTGAAGAGCTAAAGGAAAAAGTTAAGATTAAGAAAAAAGAGATGCTAGTCCCTCTTGAGGAATATGTCAGATCCGGGATTTATCTTGGTACAAGAGCGGTCACACCAAATATGAAACCTTTTGTTTATAGAAGACGCGCAGATGGTTTAGCGATATTTAATACAGATAAAATAGATGAAAAGTTAAGGGAAGGTATAAAATTCCTCTCAAAGTTTGCTCCGGAAGACGTAATCTTAGTTTGTAAAAGAGAAGCTGGATGGAGAGTTGTTAAAAAATTTGGTGAAATAACCGGAATAAGAACTTTTACTAAAAAATATCCGGCAGGAATTCTTACAAACAAAAAACTTCCGGATTTCATAGAGAATGAACTTACAATAATCACTGATCATTGGCTTGACAAAAATGCACTTCAAGATACGCTTAGAGTTCATAAGAAAGTTCTTATGATTTGTGATACAAATAATTTTACACAAGGTGCAGATAAAATAATTATTGGGAATAATAAAAGTCAAAAAAGTTTAGGTTTAATTTTTTATTTACTAGCAAAGGGGTATTGTGAAGAAAGAGGACTTCCTACAGAGAATATTCCGGCTATTGATTGGTGGGTTAACGAAGAAGAATTTTCAGATACAGAAAATAAGGAAAATAACAAAAAAATCGTTTCAGAAGTTGGAATAATGAAACCTGAAGAGGGTTTTGGTATTTAAGATTTCTTATTAATTCTAAAGTAACAACAAAATAGAAGGACTTAAATAGTAGCGTTTCATAGAAAATGTATGTTTCATAGAACATGTATGGAAAAAGCAAGAAAAATAATAAAGCAGAAGATAAAACTAGATAAATCTCTATTGACTATTAATCCTGAGAAATATTACAGAGAATTTAAGAAGATAAAACCAATGGATTTTTCATTAGTTCTAGCTAATGAAGCATTAGTAATGTTTGAGGGGTATAGAGATTCCTTGTTAAAAAGTACAGATTCTTTAGGAGCTAAATATACACACAAAGTATTTTTATTAGATGCCAGATCTTCTTCTCATGAAGAATACATGAACTTCATAGAAAAGATTGGAGAAAAAATAAAAAGAGAAGAAACTCTTCTTGTTAAAATTCTTGGTTGCTGCAGTTGTGAGTCCTTCCCCGGATTTAGAGAAGCGGTAGATTTAGCATATTACACAGGAAAGGTTACAGAGATATACGATTGCGGTTCATCTTTATTAAAAGTAGTAACCCCTTTTGGGGTATTTGATACAGAATACAAACGAATAAAATAAAAATTTATTATACTTTTAAGTTTTATTAACAATTTTCACAAATCACTAGCTCATATTCAATAATTCTTTTAAAATTAGATTTTAAACCACAACCAGCTTTTGCCTGGCTTGTTTCCATAACTAGTTTTTATTAGGATATACATACCATTCAACTTCTTGCCTCTAAGATTAAATTCTATTTTATTTGCACTTTTATTTTTCAATTCATATTTTCCGGTATCCCAAATTTTAACTTTTCCGGCGCCGTAATTTCCTTCCGGTATGATCCCTTCAAATTTTGCGTATTCTAGAGGGTGATCTTCAACTTGTATTGCTAAGCGTTTAACATTTTTTTTTCTTGGAGGTTCTTTTGGTACTGCCCAACTTTTAAGAACGCCATCCATCTCTAAGCGTAAATCCCAATGAAGATGTGAAGCAAAGTGTTGATGAACAACAAAAATTAATTTTTTTTTATTTAATTCTGCTTTCTTTTTTTTAATTTCTATTTTATTTTTTTTTGGCTCGGGAGTTTTTGAGAATTTTCTTTTTCTGTTGTATTCTCTTAAAGACATATAAATAAAAGTAAGGATGATTATATAAATTATGTTATGTTATTCACCATAAATGTTTATAGAAAAATTAATAATTTTTAGATTATATTTAAATAATCCAAAAGATCAATTCAAATAAGAGTCTTAGGAACTATTCTTCTCCTTAACTTCAGTTTCATTCTTTGTTCCACATTCATGACAAAATTTTTGAGTCTGATGAAGCTCTGTGCCGCAACCCTTGCATTTAATCGTAACAGGTTTCACTGTAACGACGGTTTTATATCCGGCTTTGCTAGAAACAATTTTTGAGAATACATCAACAAATTCTGGAGAACGTTGCATTTCTTCTTGGATTTTTTGTCTATCGTATATCTCAACCATCTTTTTATTTTAAAAAAAGAAAAATATATTTAAAAATTTTTTGATGGAGAATGAAAAAGAAATATTTTTCTATAATGATGAATAAATAATAATTTAAATTATTGATTTCTCTGAAAATCCTGCGAAACTTTAGAAACATTTATAAATTCAAAAAATAAAAATATACAATAACTAAGATGAGTGCCTTAAAAATGTGTATACTTTACTTTAATAACGCCTTTAATACCGTCGATATTAAAGGCTTTAGAGTAAATAACACTAAGGTATGAAGTATGTGGAAGAAGCAGTCACTTAGTTGTTTTTTATCATTAATTTAGATAAGCCAATATAGGAGGATTGAGTGAAGTGTTCTTCATCTTGCAGACTTTTTAAAGTCGAGAAGAACGCGCCGAGATTTTTAATTAATATTAAAATCAATGAGGTTAAATCTAGTTGATCCTGCTAGCGGCTGCGGCTCTCTGGTTTGCACTTAGACATGCAAGTCTTCCGAAAGGAGGCGTACTGCTCAGTAACACGTAGCTAATCTGCCCTTAGGTTAAGGATACCCTCGGGAAACTGAGGCTAATACTTAATAGAAGTGGGACCCTGGAATGAACTCACTTTGAAACTCGTGCCTAAGGATGAGGCTGCGGCGGATTAGGTTGTTGGCGGGGTAAATGCCCACCAAGCCGATGATCCGTAAGGGCTCTTAGCGGAGAAGCCCTGAGAGGGAATCTGAGACACTATTCCCAGCCCTACGGGGTGCAGCAGTTAGGAACCTTCTGCAATGCGCGAAAGCGTGACAGAGTAAGCCAGAGTGCTCTTCATTGAAGAGCTTTTGCCAAATGTAAAAAGTTTGGCGAATAAGGACTGGGCAAGACGAGTGCCAGCCGCCGCGGTAATACTCGCGGTCCAAGTCGCAGCCACATTTATTGGGTCTAAAACATCCGTAGCTTGCTTTGTAAGTTTCCTGTGAAATCTGGACTCTCAAGGTTCAGGCGTGCAGGAAGTACTGCAGAGCTAGAGACCGGAAGACGTAAGAAGTATGTCTGAAGTAGCGGTAAAATGTGTTGATCTCAGACAGACTAACAACAGCGAAGGCATCTTACGAGGACGGTTCTGACAGTAAGGGATGAAGGCTAGGGGCGCAAATTGGATTAGATACCCAAGTAGTCCTAGCAGTAAACACTGCACACTAAACATTAGTACCTCTTCGGGAGGTATTAGTGCTGTAGCGAAGGCGAAGAGTGTGCTACCTGGGAAGTATAGCCGCAAGGCCGAAACTTAAAGGAATAGGCGGGGAGGCACTACAACGGGTGACGCGTGCGGTTCAATTAGATTCTACACCGTGAACCTCACCAGGACCGACAGCAGAATGAAGGTCAGTCTGAAGGGCTTACCTGACACGCTGAGAGGAGTTGCATGGCCGACGTCAGCCTGTGTCGTGAGATGACCTGTTAAATCAGGTAACAGGCAAGACCCACATCTCTATTTACTATGTGTACAATAGAGAGATTGCCGTGGTAACATGGATGAAAGTGTGGGCTACGTTAGGTGAGTACAGCCTGAATGCCCTGGGCGACACGCGCGCGGCAATGGCAGATACAGTGGGATGCAACTCCGAAAGGAGAAGCCAATCTCATAAAGTCTGTCTCAGTCCAGATTGAAGTCTGTAACTCGACTTCATGACGCTGGAATCCGTAGTAATCGTTTGTTAGCAGCGAACGGTGAATACGTCACTGTCTCTTGCACTCACTGCCCGTCAAACCAACCAAGTTTAGTTATGGTGAAACGAGTTTTTCGGAGAACCTTAGCTAAGTAAGGTAGGTTAAGTCGTCACAAGGTATCTGTAGGGGAACCTGCAGATGGATCACCTCCTAAAAATAATTAAACTAAATAATGATGAAAAATACTAGTGCTCCTTCCACATACCATCTTAGAAAAGTTTTAAAAGAACTTCAGGCTCAATTTTTTAAGGGCCTGTAGTCTAGTAGTAAAACAGCTCGTTTGCACCGAGCAGTCTCGGGTGCGATTCCCGACAGGTCCATTTTGTAAAAATTAAGGACTACTACTAAAACAGATAAACTTTTTCTAAGATGCTTAGTTAATTAAAATAATCATCAAAAAATGGAAAGAAAATATTATGAATTGAAAGATGAAGAGAAAATAAAAGTAGAAGAATTATCAAGAAGAATATAGAAAAAGAATAGAAGAAATCACAAATCATATTCAACATTTTGTTGAAGATGGTGAACGATGAAAAACTCGTTTATCATTTCAAGAACATCCTAAATAAGGAAGTAATTAGTGTGAAATTACACTTGCGCCTAGTAGTTAGTAATTAATGTACCCATAATTTTGGGTAATAATTTGAGAAGGGCAAGATTAAGCAAGAGTATTATCACATTAATTTATGTTCAATGAGATAAGTAAAAGGATCCGCAGAATAGAATTTGAAATTCTATAAAATCACAGAAGGTATACTACCAACGCTGTTAGACGGATAGCTTGGTTTTGATTTTGATGAAGGACGTGGCAAGCTGCGATAAGCTCGGGGGAGTTGCACGCAAGCTTTGATCCCGAGATCTCCGAATTATGCAGAGATGCAGAAATACGCCGGGAATTGAAACATCTTAGTACCGGCAGGAAAAGAAAACAAATAGTGATGTCCTTATTAGCAGAGAGCGAAAAGGACAGAGGGCAAACCGAATCTCCTGTCGAAAGATGGGCAGAGATGTGGTGAAGATAAGTGGCTAAGAAACCGAGAAAAAGTTGCCTGGAACGGTACACCATAGAAGGTGATAGTCCTGTATTCGAAGGTTTTATGCTGCTCTTCAAAGAGTAGGGCTCCCTGGATTGGGGGTCTGAATATGGCAGGATTAACTGCCAACCCTAAATATAAATCAAAGTCCGATAGCGCAATAGTACCGCGAGGGAAAGCTGAAAAGTACCCATGATAGGGTGTGAAAAGACTTGAAATCTAACAGCTACATTTTGTTACTGCTCTCTTCTTTTAGAATGAGGGTTGTAACGTACGTTTTGAAGAACGGGCCAGGGAGTTTATCTGTGTGGCGAGGCTAATTCTGTATGAGAAGTAACCGAAGCGAAAGCAAGTTGGAAACAGCGTGAGTCACACGGAGAAGACCCGAAGCCAGGTGATCTATTCATGAGCAAGATGAAGTCTCTCGAAAGAGGGATGGAGGTCTGAACTAGTGCTGCGTACAAACGCTTGGATGACTTGTGAATAGGAGTGAAAAGCCTATCTAACCTGGCGATGGCTGGTTCCTGCTGAAATATGCCTTCGTATAGTCTTGTCAATTTAAGTTTGTCAACGGTGTAAAGTACGGATAAATTTTGCAGGAGCAAATGCTTACGGAAATTTTTCCAACTCAGAAGCTGTTGACTGCGTATGACAGGAAACAGGGTGTGTATGTAAGATACACCTCCGAAAGTGGAACAACACAGACCAAAGTTAAGGTCCCTAAATTCATGTTAAGTGTATCAAAAGGTGTCTTGGACCTGAGACACTAGGGATGTAAGCTTAGAAGCAGCTATCATTTAAAGAAAGCGTAACAGCTCACCTATCGAGGTTCAGGGCCCTGAAGATGGACGGGGCTAAACATGATACCGACACTTTGGCGGCTCTCGGTTTAAAACAAAAATGCTAAAGTTATTGAAAACTGAAGATAAATTTAGTATTACTTCAAAGTTAATTCAAAATAAATTAAGTATTGGAGAATTGTTAAATAATCCTACCTCATATTCAATAATTCTTTAGCATTTTTGTATAGAGAGTTCGGGTAAGCAGGCGTGCTTTTTGCACAGAAGCGTTTTCGAGAGAAAGCGTGGAGCGAAAAGCAATGAGAATCCTGGTGGTAGTAGGATGTGATTTTCCTGAGAATGGAAAACGTCGAAAGGGTAAGGTTTCCTTGGCAATATAAGTTAACCAAGGGTTAGTCAGCACCTAAGCTATGTCTTAACTGAACATAGCGATGGATGATAGGTTAATATTCCTATACTAATTAGTACTTATATGGTATAAATTGCTTTGGGATAATCAAACATCCGAGAGGGTGTTCTAACAAAGAAATAAAGGGAGTGTAATACTAAGATCTTTATGA
Organism: Candidatus Pacearchaeota archaeon; assembly: GCA_038869535.1. Lineage (GTDB taxonomy): Archaea > Nanobdellota > Nanobdellia > Pacearchaeales > GW2011-AR1 > ASMP01. The sequence goes on along the minus strand of JAWCQY010000004.1, from coordinate 15,592 downwards.
ATTTGTTAGATAAAGTTGATGACTCCTAGAGCCAGTGAAAAGTTTATACCTTTGTATTAATTAGCTGTACCCATAACCGACACTGGTACCCTAGCTGAGAAGGCTAAGACGTGAAAGGCGAAACCAACTAAGGGAACTCGGCATATTAGTCCTGTAGCTTAGGCTGAAGGGATGTCTATCTTTGTGTACTCAGAAATTTGTATGCATTGGTAGATCACAGTAACAAGGACGGCCCGACTGTTTACCAAAAACGTAGCCGAGTGCTAATCCGAAAGGACTTGTATACTCGGTGAGACCTGCCCAGTGGTGGTGTTTCAAACTCCTTTTCAAGGGAGCTAAGACCCATCAAACGGCGGGAGTAACTATGACTCTCTTAAGGTAGCGTAATGCCTTGTCGTCTGAATGGCGACGTGCATGAATGGTTTAACGAGGTTGTCACTGTCCCTAGTTGGAACCTTCTGAACACACTTCGTGGCGAAAATGCCACGGACGCCTAGTGGGAAGCGGAGACCTTGTGGAACTTTACTGCAACTTGTTGTTGTGATTTTAAGAGTAACACATAGAATAAGTAGGAGCGTAGAAGTGCTAATTTCGGTTGGCATGGAGCAAAAGTGTAATACTACTTGTTACTCTTAAAATTGCTTACTCTTTTTTAGGGGACAGCAGCAGGCGGGCAGTTTGGCTGGGGCGGCGCCCTGTCGAAAAGGTATCGATAGGACCCAAAGTCAAGCTCATCCGGCTTGGAAATCCGGAGTTGAGTGCGAGGGCAAAAGCTTGACTGAATGTATTCTGAACAGCAAGGAATGCATGGACGAAAGTCTGGCCTAGTGAACCCACATGCTCTTTTAATAGGAGCTGTGTCTGATAGAAAAGTTACCCCAAGGATAACAGGCTTGTCGCGCCCGATAGTCCATATTGACGGCGCGGTTTGGTACATCGCTGTCGGCTCTACCTATCCTGCGCGTGCAGAAGCGTGCAAGGGTGTCGGAGTTCACGCATTAAAAGGTATCGTTAGCTGGGTTCAGAACGTCGCGAGACAGTTTGTTTGATATCTACTAGGTGTGTTGTTGTCTGAGTGGAACGAGTTTATAGTACGAGAGGAACCAAACTCGGGTGCCTCTGGTGAGCAGTTGTCATATGGCAGGCTGCATAGCTACGCACTTTATGGATAAGAGCTGAATGCATCTAAGCTCGAAGCCATCCGCAAAACGAGACAACTAAGGCCCACGAAGAAGACGTGGTTGATAGAGTTGCTGTGTAAGATCCAAGCTTCGGCGAGGATTTCAGCAGACAACTACTAAAAGCCTCATCTGTATACCTTCGTAATTTAGATATAGGATCCTTTTACTTATTGATTTTTTATATTATTAATAAGGATATGCATAAAGATTTAAGAAAAATATATGGAAAAAATAAGTGATATTGAAAAAATAACAAAAGAAGACCAATCTAAAAAATTTGAAGATTTTAATGAATTCTTTTTTAAATCATTAGTTCCTATTTATGGGGATATTTACATCTGGAAGAAATTTTCTAACAAGGATATTACTATTTTAGGGGATATTTCAGCTAAAAGATTTATTTTAGCTAAATATATTTCTTTAGGATATGTTATATATGATATGTTAAGTTATTTCCGATAATTAATTTTTATCTAGAAACAAGAAAAAATTAAAAACTCTAAAGGCTTCATTTTTTAATGAAAAAGAAGCCAACAATAATTGTTATTTTATTATTAATTGTAATCGGAGCTCTCTTATTTTTTTTAGTAAAACCATCATCTAACCTAAAAAATGAAAATAAAATTAAAATTTCAATGGGACTAAATGAAAGTGATAGAAATCAAAGTCAAAATACTGAAAATGCAAATACTCCATTGAACAATAATCAGAATGCTCAACCAAGAGTATACTCGATAGAGATTTCTGGATTTGCTTTTATACCGGCCACTTTGACAATAAGTAGAGGTGATAGTGTGAGATGGATAAACAAAGATTCTGTACGACATACAGTAACCTCTGACTCGGGATCTGAATTGAATTCTCCGTTACTCTCTAAAGAAGAAATTTATTTTCATACATTTAATACACCTGGAGAATATAATTATCACTGCACTCCACACCCCCATATGAAAGCAAAAATAATTGTTATGCAATAAAAAAGAAATAAAAGATAACAAAATTCTTTTATGTGATTTTTTAAAATATAAAATCTTTTACTATCCTATTCCGATTTTCTATCTATAATTCTAGAAGCTTCCAACCCCAAATAAAATAAAAGTATATGAAAAACCCACCACAAAATCGGAGTAAATGTCAATCCAAATATAATAAAAGGCGGGGGGTTATATCGTGCGCTGATTCCAAAAAACTGCACTAATCCGGAATATGAAGATATCAAGTATGAAAATGAAACCCACGTCCCAAAAACTATTGAAAAATAAAATTTATTTAAACTCTTCTTTATATCAAAGATAGTAAACCAAATAAATGCAAAGATAAATGAATTAACAAATTTTAAAGAATAATAGTAGTTACTTTCCCCCACACCCATATTATGTAGAATAAAATCTAAAAACCAAAATACAACTACTGTTATCAAAACCTTATACCATATTCTTTTTCTTATTTTTATTCTCATAAATTAATCACTAAATGACTATTTTAATAATTTATTATTTATAACAATCTTTAAATACTATCCTTTCTAATTATTTTCATAACGTTAGAATAGGGAGATTCGGTTTTCGGTTTGAACTAATTCTACGGAAAAAATGGATGTAAGGAGGGGAATAAAACAATATGAAAATTTATGTTGGAAATCTGCCTTTTAGTGTCAACTCTGAAAAATTGAAAGAGTTATTTTCCGAGTATGGAGATATTGAAGAAGCTACCATTATAACAGATAAATTCTCTGGTAGAAGCAAAGGTTTTGGTTTTGTAACCTTTTCAAAAGATGATTCTGCAAAAAAGGCGATAAAGGCTATGAATGATAAAGAAGTTGATGGAAGAAAGCTTAAAGTAAACGAAGCAAAACCTATGGAAGAAAGACCTGCTAGGAAGGATTTTAGGGAAAGAAGAAGATTTTAAAGGTCTGTTTGGTCGTCTCTTGGATATATGAAAATTTTATTTTTTGTAAAAGATATTAGAATAAATTAATATTTAAATAAAACACTAAAAAATTAGTAAAAACCCTTGAATTAATAATAAAAAATTAAGGTGAGAAGTTCCCTGTATTTATACTCCATTGAAATCCAGAAAAGAACATTCTCTTCATTGGGGTGCTTCCAAAGTCTGATCCTACATAAACGCTAACATCACCTTTTGAATTTGACATTTCTAAACCGACTGATGCAGTAGGTATCCATTCTTTTAATAAATGATCTAAGGTTGAACCCAGACTATAACCTCCCTTTGTCATAATAATCTCTCGTTCACCAGGGAAATTTTTTATTGCTCCTGTAGAAAATTTTATTCTTGCATTATCATCAATTTTTATTCCAGCTCCTCCAGATACTTCCACGGCGGCAAATGGTTTCACCATTCTCTTGCCTTTTAATGGTTTTTCTCGACTATCTCTATTCTCGTAAGTGAACTCTTCTGAATTAAATTCTGTACCCGCGTTAAAAGATACGCTAATCTCTGGACTAATCCAAGAACTTATATTAGCAAATAACTTAAATCCCGATTTAACCGCTATATTACCGGCGTTTACAGTATACTCCCTTTCACTATCTGACACTTTAAAAGAATAATTATTAAATTGCGGACCTACAAAAAATCCGAAACCAAACGGCAAAGTTTCTTCTTCTTTTCCTATTCTATATTCTAAAAGTTTTTCTTCTAGCTTTTTTCCCAATAATTTAATATCATCAATCTCTTTTTTGATTTGATCTCTCTCTTTTAATAAATTAGAGACAAGATTTAAATAATCAAGATTTTTTTCTCTTAATTTTGAAATTTCTCCTTCCAAATTTTTTATGTTTTGTGGGGTAAGGGACTTATATATAGACAATGCTTCTTCAGGAATCCAAAATATTTTACTTCTTCTTAATAGAGCGTGTTTGTAAGTCTTACCTTGAGTGTTTGTATGTGGAACAGTCCAATTTTTTCCTTCTATATCTATAATATAACCAGTAGTGCTATCCCTGATTATCTTAATATTTTCTGGACTTGTTTCATTATTTGTTAATGCTACAGATTTCTTTATAAGATCATCTTTAGTTCTATCAGAACCATATATAAGGTTATAAAAACTTGCAAAAGTTGTTGATAAATCCCTAGTTGCTTCAGCTCTCCATTGGACATTATTACTGCCAACTTGTCTTATACCTACAAATTTCTGATTGTAAGCTGAAGTGTCTCTTCCTATTTCTGTAAAAAGAGCTCCTGATCCATGATACAAACTTAGATCTTCTGTTTTTGAAGGATGTTTATTTTGCCCCCTCGAGTAGTCTGGTGTAACAAAACTTAAAACGGAAGATGCTAATAAAGTAAGCAGTAATTTGTTTTTCATTATCTTCACTTTAAAGAAGTGTCATTTAAAAGATTTTCTATATTCTATTTAGATTTTTAAGATATATATAATAAAAAATAATTAAGCTTCAATTTTAATTATCTTTTTTGGATTATTATATATAACTTAAAGAATTTTACAAGGATATAATTTAAATAATCCATAATGCTTTTTGTAATTAAAATGAAAACATTTAGACTTTCCCCAAGTTCACTCAATCTTATGCAAGAATGCCCACGGTGTTTTTGGTTAGAAAAGAATAACGTGTGGAAAAGGCCAGAAAGCATTTTCCCAACACTTCCAAGAGGGATAGATAGAATTTTAAAAATTCATTTTGATAAATTTAGAGATAAAGGTATGCTTCCACCAGAACTTGATAAAAGTGAATGTAAAAAAGAAGGTTGTCTTTTATTTCCAAATAAGGAATTAATGCGGATATGGAGAAACGAATCTAAAGGAATATCATATAAAGATTCCGAGGGAAATGAGCTTATGGGAGCTATAGACAACCTACTAGTTAAAGGAAAAAAATTAATTGTTTTAGACTTTAAAACAAGGGGTTTTGACTTAAAAGAGAACACACACCAAAAGTATCAATTACAGATTGATGTCTATAATTTTCTACTGAGAAAAAATGGATATGAAACAGAAGATTATGCTTTTCTACTTTTTTATGTTCCGAAAGAAGTACTTGAAACTGGGGAAATTGTTTTTGATACTATATTAAAAAAAATTCCTGTTAATATAAAAAATGCAGAAATAACATGGAAAAAGGCAATAAAAATCCTTAATTCAGAGTGTCCTGAAAAAGGTTGTGAGTGGTGTCAAAGATTTTAATTTTCCTGAATGTCTTTGATGCACTAAGATTAAGGTTAAATCTTATAATTAATTATTATTCAAAATAATATAATAAATTGTCCATAAAGCACTAGTGCCTATAATAATATAAATTGTCTTAGAAAATATAGAATTCTGTCCAAAAAGAGATTCAACAATATTCACCCCAAAAATACCTAAGACCCCCAATTAAGTGCTCCGACTAAAACTAAAACAATGGGGTAATCCAACTAATTATTTTTTCGTTCTAATCTCTATTTTTATTATTTCTTTCAGTATAAAAATCTAGATTATTATTTATTGTTATATTAAATAATAATCTTTAATAAGTTTTAAAATTAAAAGATTGAATCTAGTTATTATATGAAATGGGAAGCGAAAGATTAAGACCAATATACTATTGGAATTTTTCAGTTAGTAAGCCCAATTTAGAAAAAATTCAGGAGAGTATTAAAATATCTCTTGAAAATTTAGGATTAGTCGAATGTGGTTATCTTTTAAAAAATAAATTCAAAAAAGAAAAATTAGAGGTTAGATTAGATTTAGTTGATATGAAAATTTTATATAGAGTGAAAATTGATTTATTTGCTGAGAAAGAAACAAATGATGTAATATCGGTAAAAGAAAGAATTGAAAAGGAGATCTATGATAATATAGATAAAAATTTAATATTAAAAAAACCCATTAGCGGGTATTATTTATAAAGGATTTAAAGACTGAAGATTAAATAAAAAGAAAGACAAAATTTTTAAATTAGAGAGAAGGGGTATTATTGTAAGTCAGGAAGTTAACTACGGGACCCTGTCCTTAAATGGACAAGAAATCTTTGATATGATTTCTGGGTTCTGAGGAAGGTCCGGCCACCAAATAAAGGTTGTCTTCCGAAAGGAAGATTCTCGTGAGGGAAAGCTCTGGAACAGAAACGACCCTATTAAGTTAGGCTGAAACGGCCATCTCAACCGGTGCAACCTCTTTTAGAGGGCTTAGTCAAATGTTAACATGTTCGGTTCGTTTGCTCGCATAACGACGAACAACAGAAGCTGGCCTATTCCTGACTTACAACTTAATATTCAAATTATGAAAATTATTTGAAAAATTTCTCAAGTAGACAGGTTTATACATATCTTTTCTTATTAAATTAGAAATGTTTTAAAAAAAGTATAAATGAGGTTAGTACAATGATGATTATTATTTTTTAAAGTCGTGTCATAAAAAGTTTTTAAATACAATCAATTTATAATATTATGGAAAAAGATTACGCCCCAAATAAAGGAAATGAAATATATTTTTTTATAAAAAAGTTGTATAATATTAAGAATCTAAATCAAATTAGAATTGGTATCTTAGTAAATCCTATAGATACATGGCCCTATTTTGAATCGTACGAGTTAAAACCTTATCTAGGAAGACTTTTCCAATCTAAAATTAAAGAAAATATATATTTTTATGCTAAATGGTGTTATAGTAAAAATGATCAGCAAAACTCTGGCTGGGAAGTCAAATTAAGAGGAAATGAAGAAGACATAAAGGCATTGGAGGACTTGCTAGAAAACGAGAAAAAAAGAATATTTCTCTTAGAAGAAGATATAGAAAGAACACATTAAAAAATCAATGCAAAAAATTTGAAGTGGGGGAAGGATTAAGATTTTCTAAAAAATTCATTTTTAATAAAATATCACAACCGACCAAAACTCTTGGCGTTTTTATGTTTTATCTAAAAATAGATAGAGATGCTTTTAAATATTAAATTTCTAATATTTTAATGAAAATAAAAAAAAGAAATTCAAAGTTAATAGTGATTTTAACAATTTTGATTTTAATTTTTTTTATTGGTTACTTTATGTATTACATTACTAATATTTATGAAAAAAATTCAAAGAAAGTATGTATATCTAACAAATCATGTTTTAATGTTGAGGTTGTTTCTAGTCCTAAAAAAATGGAAATAGGTTTAAGTCATAAAAGATATATTAAAAATGACTCTGGGATGTTATTTGTTTTCCCACGGGAGGTTATCCCTAATTTTTGGATGAAAGATATGAATTTTCCAATCGATATAATTTGGATAAGTAAAGATCTTAGAGTAATAGGGATTGAAAAAAATTTGCAGCCTTGTTTAAATGAGGTTAGTTGCCCGCTTGTAAGCCCAGATAAAGAAGTAATGTATGTTCTTGAAATTAATGCAGGATTATCTGATTTATACGGTTTTAAAGTTTATGACCCGGTCTATTTCCAATAGCAAAAAGATTTAAATATATAAAACTTGAAATTCTGGGGATATAGCTCAGCGGGAGAGCACATGACTGAAGCTCATGGTGTCCGGGGTTCGACTCCCCGTATCCCCATAAAAAGATTATTTTTGTGCAATCATAACATTTAAAAAAGAAAAATTATTTAAGATATTATTAATGATTAAAAAGAGGATAGAATATGGTTGAAAAGAACACTAACACAAAAATTGACGTAAACTCTATTGCATATATGCTTGGGGTACTAAGTATAGTTTTTGCTTTTTTCCAACCATTCGCAGCTCTTGTGCTGGGGATTATTGGACTAATTCAAAGCAATAAAACAAAATATGAAAAGGCAAAGAAATTTAACACAATAGGGATTATCCTGGCAATAGTATTCATAATAATATCTATTGTTATATTTGTAACCCCCCTTTTAGGAAATTTTGAAAACCTATTCCCTGCTCCTTAAAATGCACACAATTTCTTTGAGGCAAAAACACGCGGCAATGGAAATGTCTGTTGGAACAATGGTGACTATTGTCCTTCTTATGATTGTTCTTGTTCTAGGTATTTTTTTCATTCAAAAGATTTTTTCGGCAGGAACAAACGCAATAGAGACTATTGATAATCAAGTCCAAAACGAGATTCAGAAACTTTTTGCGCAGGAGGATAAAAAAATTGTAGTTTATCCTACTTCAAGAGATCTTACAATAAAAAAAGGCGATGATCCAAAAGGATTTGCATTTTCTATAAAAAACAAGGGTGAACCTTCTGATTTCAGTTACGAAATAACAGCTTCTGACGTATCAAATTGTAGAGGGGCCTTAACCAGAGAAGAAGCTAATAGATACCTTATAGGGGGTAGTGGAACTTTTAGTGTTGCGAGGGATAGTTCCCTGGAACTTCCGATACTGGTAAAATTTGATGTTTCAGATGAAGCTCCAGCGTGCACCATAATTTATTATATAAAAATAAACAAAGGAAATGAATTTTATACTGGAACAGATGTATTTATTACAATCAAATAGATTAATCATTTTAATTTAGATAACTTTATTAAAAGAAATTTCTTAAGTATTTTATGTTTTTAAAAATATATAATACGCTCTCAAAAAAGAAAGAGATTTTTAAACCATTAAAGGATAAGAAAGTGGGAATTTATACTTGTGGCCCAACAGTATATTGGTACCAGCATATTGGAAATCTTAGAAGTTATATTTTCCCTGATATATTAAAAAAGGTTTTAAAGGTCCAGGGTTACAAAGTTAAACATGTTATTAATGTAACAGATGTAGGACATTTAACTTCTAATGCTGATGAAGGCGAAGACAAAATTGAAAAGGCAGCAAAAAAAGAAGGAAAAAATGCTAAAGAAATATCCGAATTCTATTTTAGAATTTTCAGGGAAGATTTAAAAAAAATTAATGTTTCAGAACCTGATTTTTGGCCAAAAGCAACACAGCATATTAATGAACAAATTGAATTAATAAAAAAACTTGAAAAGAAAGGATTTACATACAAGACTTCTGATGGGATTTATTTTGATACTTCAAAAATTAAAGATTATGGAAAGTTAGCCGGCCTTAATATTGAAGGACTTAAAGCTGGAAAAAGGATTTCTTTAGGAGAGAAAAAAAATAAAACAGATTTTGCACTTTGGAAATTCTCTAAAAAAAGAGGGGTAAGACAACAAGAATGGGATAGCCCCTGGGGGGTTGGGTTCCCGGGATGGCATATCGAATGTTCAGCCATGTCTATGAAATATTTAGGAGAAAGTTTTGATATTCATACCGGAGGAGAAGACCATATTCCTGTACATCATACAAATGAAATAGCTCAAAGTGAAGGAGCAACTGGAAAACCTTTTGTAAAATACTGGCTTCATGGAGCGTTTTTAACATCTGGAGGAGAAAAAATTTCAAAATCAAAGGGGGGGTTTTACACGCTTTCTGAAATTGAAGAAAAAGGATATAACCCCCTAGACTTAAAATATTTTTATTTATCTGCACATTATAGAAAACCTTTAGAATTTAAATTTCAGGCATTAGACGCGGCAAGGAATTCTCTTAATAGATTGAAAGAAATAATTTCAAGGCTTGATAAGGGAAAGAGAGTTAACAAAAAAAATGTAGAATTAGCATACAAACAATTTTTAGAATTTTTAAATGATGATCTGAATTTTCCAAAAGCACTCTCTTATATGTGGGATATCCTAAGAGAAGAAAGACTTAATGATACTGAAAAATATGAGCTTGTTTTAAAATTTGACGAAATTTTTGGCTTGGATCTTGGAAAAGAAAAAAAAATAGAAATCCCGGAAGAAGTATTAAATTTAGCGACTGAAAGAGAAAAATTAAGATTAAAGAAAAAATTTAAAGAAGCGGATATGATAAGACAGAAGATTAATAACCTGGGGTTTATTATTGAGGATAATAAAAAAGGGTTTATTTTAAAAAAGAAATGAGTACAAAAATAGAATGGTATCGGGATTTTATTGATTTAAAATACAAGCCAAAGTCAACAGACTTAAAGGTTTTATTTTATTTTGAGCCGGCTAGGAGTATAACAAAAGAAGATGCTGTTGGAAGAATTGCTTCCGAATCTTCAACAGGCACATGGACAACGCTTTTTAGATTACCTCCAAGAATGAAAAAATTAATGGCAATAGCTTATGATATTAAACTTTCTGGAAAAGGGGGTTTTGTAAAGGTGGCTTACCCAATTGAACTATGGGAGTTTGGAAATATGCCCCAACTTCTTTCTGGAATTGCAGGAAATATTTTTGGGATGAAAGCTCTTAATAATTTAAGGTTGATTGATGCTTCTCTTCCGAAAGATTATATAAAGCATTTTAAAGGCCCTAATCTCGGAATTGATGGATTGAGAAAATATTTTAAAGTTTATAATAGACCTCTTACGGGAGCTGTGCCAAAACCAAAGATAGGTTTCAGTGCCGAAGAGCACGCAAAGATAGGTTATGAAACTTGGATGGGGGGTTTTGACTTGGTTAAAGACGATGAAAATCTTTCTTCAACTAATTTTAACAATTTTTACAAAAGAGTTGATTTATTGACAAAAATGAGAGACAAGGCGGAAAAAGAAACCGGACAAGTCAAAGATGCTTTATTAAACATAACTGCTGAAACGGAAGAAATGAAAAAAAGAGCGAAATACCTATATAACAAAGGATGGAAATATGCAATGATTGATGTTGTTGTAACAGGAACAGCTGCTGTACAGACATTAAGAGAAGTTTTAAGAGATTATGATATGGCTATTCATGCTCATAGAGCAATGCACGCTAGTTTTGACAGAAATCCAAAACATGGGATAACAATGCAATTCTTAGCAAAAATCATGAGGCTTATTGGTGTTGAACAGATTCACTCTGGAACAGCCGTAGGGAAACTTTATGGAACACTAAAAGAAGTTAAAACGGTTGCAGAAACACTTAGAGAAAAAAAAGTAAAAGAAGATTTTCCGCATTTGCTTGAACAGGAATGGTGCCATATTAAACCAGCTTTTCCTGTTTCGTCTGGAGGGATGCACCCGGGATTGATTCCTGAAGAATTTAAAATTTTCGGAAAAGAATTTGTACTCTTAGTTTCTGGAGGAATTCACGGACATCCAAAAGGAACACGGGCTGGAGCAATGGCATCAATGCAAGCGATAGAAGCTGTTAATAAAAAAATTTCGCTTGAAGAATATGCTAAACTTCCAGAGAACAAAGAATTAAGAGAAGCTTTAGAAAAATGGGGAAGGCTAAAACCAAAATAAGTTAATTAAGGTTACTACTTAAAAAATAATTTATTTATCTTTTTATAATGTTTTTTATCTATTCAGGATTAATATTGGGGGTTATAAAAAGAAGTCTATAAAAAATTACAAATTCCTTTCAAAAAAAATTTTCAGTTCTTTAAAGTCATTAAAAACAAAATCCGCACCAAATCTTTTTAATTCTTTATTTGAATAAAAACCTGTTAAAACGGCAAGGGCCAACATTTTAGCCCTCTTAGCCGCGATCATCTCATATATTGAGTCTCCAATATAAGCACAATAATTGGGCTTTATTCTTAATATTTTTGCTGCTTTAAGCAATGGTTCTGAATGAGGTTTATGTTTTTTTGTGTGTTCTGCAGCAACAAAATCATTAAAATAATTTTTTAGGATACTTTTTTCTAGTGCAATTTTAATATTTTTCTCGGAAGCTGAAGAAGAAATTATCATTTTAATTTCCTTATTCTTTAAAAAGTCTAGTAAGTTTTTGACAAATGGAAAAAGTATTACTCCTTTTTTCCTTAATATATTTCTATAAGTTATTTCTTTTTCAATAACAAACCTATCTATTTCTTCTTTTGAAAGATTTGGCAAAATTTCTTTAATTAATTCTTTTGCAGAAATCCCAAATTTTTTGTAAACATCTTTCTTTTTTATTTTATAGCCGTATCTCCTAGCCACTATAAAAAAAGATTTATAGTGATCCGGATAAGATTTTATCAATAAATTGTCTAAATCAAATATTACTGCTTTTATTTTTTTTATTCTTTTTTTAGTTTTCATCTCTTAATGTTATAGTAAAAGTTTATTTTATATACTTTTTTGATAATACTCAGAATTTTCTTAATTCAAATAGAAATTAAGTATTTTAAAAAATATTTAATTTTATATGATTCTAAAATTAACAACCATGCTTTTAGTTAATTATATAAATATTTTTGTTATAAAAAGTATGATGAAATTAAAATACAGAAAAGCTGTTTTTATTGTTGTTTATACAAAAACTAAAAATAAAATTGAATACCTTCTCTTAAAAAGAAAACTTCACTGGAGAGGTTGGGAATTTCCAAAGGGAAAAATTGAACCTGGGGAAAATAAGATAGAAGCTGTAAAAAGAGAACTTAAAGAAGAAACAGGTCAAATAATAAAAAGTATAAAAAAATTTAATTATTCTGGGGGGTATAGATATCACAAAATTTTGCCAGATCGACCTGAGATAATCGGACAAACATTCACCCTATTTGCAGCAGAAGTAAAAAGAGGAAAAGTTAAACTTGACAAAAAAGAACATTCTGGCTATAAATGGACTGATTTCAAAACCGCCCTAAAAATGCTCAAATGGCCAAATCAAAAAAAATCTTTAAAGATTGTAAATAATTGGTTGATAAAGTGCAAGTGACAAAAGATTATTGGGTAAGGTTGCCTAATGGCTTATCCAATTCTTATAAAAAATGATTTAAAAAAATTGAAATAAAAAAGTTAGATATATCTTAAATATGTAATAGAAAAATGAAAAAAACAAAGTTTCGAGAAATTATTCTATCATCTAAAGCAAAGTTAATTTTAGGAAAAAATCAGGAAAGTAATGATGAATTAATGAAAAAATTTGAAGGAAAAGATAATATAATTTTACATACTGTTGCTCCTGGAAGTCCATTTGGAGTTATTGAATTATTAAAACCTAGCAAAAAAGAGATTTACGAAGCCGGAGCTTATGTTGCTAAGTATAGTCAAGATTGGAGAGACAATAAATCTGATGTAAAAATCAGCATCTTTAATGGAAAAGATATTTCAAAACCTATAGGATTTAAACCTGGTGCATGGAGAGTCAAAAAATCAAAAGTAATTATTATTAGTAAAAAAGATATTGAAAAATTATAAGATTTAAAAATATTCATAGCAAATAAACTTCCAAAAATGTTTTTTGAATAATTGGGCTGATAAAGAAATTTTAGAAATAATATACCATTAATTCCTTTTATAAGCAATACAGCCCCTGATAAAATAGATAAAAATGAAATAAAATTTAATCTCAGAAAATAAATATAAAATTATTATAAAAATCAATAGAATTCATTTATAGTTTTTGCCCACAAAAGATTTAGAAAAATAAATAAACTTTAAAAGATAAAGTTTATATCTTAACAAAACATAATTATATGATAAATTATTTATTAAAATGGGTCAAAGTGTTGTACAACTTGGAAAAAATAAGGTAAATGATAATTTCATAAAAACACTAGAAGAACATTTTAAGAATCATAATAATGTAAAAGTTCCTGTGTTAAAAAACGCCGAACGTAATAGGGATAAGGTGATTGAATACAAAGATGAAATTCTAAAAAAACTTGGAAGAAATTATACTGCAAGAATAATTGGTTTTACTATATTCCTAAAAAAGTGGAGAAAAGAAGTGAGATAAAACAATCATTAATTTAACAATTTATCAAATATCCAATAATCTGCGAAGAAATATAAACAATATCTTTATAAATATTCTTTTTTTAGAATTCTAAACTTAACCTAGCTATTTCCTTAACCTAGGTTCTAACATCATAAGGTTGGTTAATTACAAAATGGAAAGAAATCCGGTTTATGAACTACCCGCTCAAGAATATAATTTAAAATTAGCTGATGCTTTAAAAAAAATACCGGATTTTAAACCGCCGGAATGGGTTGAATTTGTAAAATCTGGATCCGGAAAGTCAAGACCTATAGATGATCCAGACTTTTGGTATAAAAGAGCGGCAAGTATCTTAAGACAGATTTATAAAAATAATATTTTAGGGGTAAATAGATTAAGAACTAGATACGGAAGTAAACAGAATAGGGGGATGAGACCGGAAAAATTTAAAAAAGCTGGCGGGAAAATCATAAGAAAAATATTACAACAACTAGATGAAGTTGGGTTTACAGAGATTGTTAAAGGAGTAAAGGGTACTCGTGGAAAAAAAGCGGGAAGACGGCTTACAGAAAAAGGTAAAAAATTTATGGAATCCATTAAATGATTATATAAAATTTTAAGATGGGTATAAAAAATTCGGAAAAAAAAGTCAAGCTCTCAAAAAAGGCAAAACAAACAAAATGGGCTCCAATATGGGCTGTTCTTAAAAAGTACGGGAAGGGAAAAAGGGTACACCCAGCTTCAATAACAAGGCATAGAAGAAGTTGGAGAAGAACAAAACTCCATATAAAACCAAGAATAATAAGAAAATCCCATTTAGGATAAAGAATGATAAACAAAATTAATATTATAGCTTATAATTAAATTTTTGTAGAGAAAATAAAATAAAGATATTATCTTAGATCAAAGATGGTTGAACAAAAAACAGAATTTAAAACAGAGATGAAAGAGTTTGTGATCCCTCTAAGAAAAGATTATAGAAAAGTTCCAGATTATCAAAAAGCAAATAGAGCGGTAAAAATGATAAAAAAATTTCTTGTTAAACATATGAAAGTTTATGATAGAGATTTAAAAAAAATTAAATTAGATAAATTTTTAAATGAATATATTTGGGCGCGGGGAATAAAAAACCCCAAAACAAAAGTTAAGGTTAAAGCGTGGAAGGAAGGAGAAATTATAAAGGTGGAACTATCAGAGATCCCACAATCTTTAATGTTCAAAAAAATAAAACTTGAAAGAAGAGAACAAAAAGTAAAAGAAATTTTAGATAAAAAGGAGATTAAAAAGCAGGAAGAAAAATCTACAGAATCTTTAAAACCGGAAGAAATTGAAAAGAAAGAAGAAGAGATGGAAAAGAAAGCTTCCGTTATAGAATCTGAAAAAGGAATGGAGAAAAAAATTGCAAGAATACAAAAACACGAAACAAAAATCTCAAAAAAACCAAAAAGACCATTTAGGAAAGCTTTACAAAAATGATCATTTAAATTCTCTAAAAAATTATTTTAAAACTTTCCCCGTCTCAGCGTACCATAAGTACAAGTCAAGTTCTCCAAGACTTAATCCTGTTTTATCTGCAAGTTCTCGAAGTATGTTTTCAATCTCTAAATATTTTTTTATTGATAAAGAACTTTTTTTTTGAAATCTAATTAAGTTATGCTTAACTAAAAAATTAATTATATGAAAATCAATTATTGCAATATCTTTATAACCAATATTTCTCAAAAAATGAGATGCCTCTTTCATTCCAAATCCTTTTATATTTTCTATAAGCCATATTCTCATTTGCTCTTCCGTATCAAAAGTGGACAATTTTTCTTTTAGATTT
>JAWCQY010000003.1:0-37948 GCA_038869535.1 Candidatus Pacearchaeota archaeon | reverse complement strand
ACTATTACTGGTACAGGCACAAACACCACCAGAGTAAATCTTAGAGAATCAGCAACTGGTCCTTTGATAACTCTTCCAGCTTTAGTCTTGTTTGAAGAGGAAGACGGAAAAACAGCTGGAGAGTATAATGCATTAGTTGTCAAGATGAGCGGAGCTGGAACAACCGATAACAAAGTAAGTGTTTCGGATGTATTAGCTACCTGGGATGTGTTTGGCTTTGTTCAGATGAGAACTGGTAATACCAACATCTACAAAAAGATGGACAAATGGGGAACACTTGTTACCCATGACAGATCAACATCTGGACAGTACTCTGCTACAATAAGCTATCCTGACCAACAGGCATATGCTGAAGTGCTTGTTTCATCAACAGACAGTGCAACAACAGGCGACCAAACAACAGAACTTGGTGGTGTTCTTGTAAAAGACACCGAAGTTTCAAGTGTTTCTGGAAGACACCTTGTAGTTGTTGGTGGTAGCTGCATAAATTCAGTTGCTGCTGAATTGCTTGGTGTTCCTGCTAGAACATGCGGAGCTGCATTCACATCTGCCACAGGTGTTGGTGTTGACCAATACTTAATCCAATCTTTCAATAGAGGTGGAAAGACGGCTCTTCTTGTGGCTGGTTATGAAGCAGCAGACACTGCAGCTGGCGTAAGTAGACTTGTAAACCAAGGAAGCTCAATTAACACCACTGCAGGTAAGAAGTATGTTTACAGAACAGGCACTGCAGGAAGCTCAACACTAATAAACGAAAGCGGTTAATCCAACTTTATTTTTTTATTTTTTTCTTTTTCTTTTTTTTATAGATTAGTTAGAAGTATGCAAAATAAAATTGTGAGATTTCTAAAAGCTTATTAAAGACATTATTTAATGATGTCTGAATATTAATTAATAATTTATTAAAATTTATAAAGAAGATTACTAAATATTTAATATGAAAAAACTTGTTTCAAAAGAAGAAAAAGAAAGAAAAAGGAAAAGAAACCAGATAATCGTTGGGGTTGTCCTTGCTTTTTTAATGATTTTAAGTACTCTCGGATTTGCATTGCAAAATAGTTTAGGAAATATGGGTAATACTCAGACGACCGATTTCGGTGATAAGGTAGTTTACAATGGCTTTGAATTTTCATATGTTAATGGTTTTTGGGTTTTAGGGAATTATGTTTTTAGATACAATCCAAAAGAAGTTCAGCCAATTAACACAAATAATTTAAGAGATGCTACATATTACCAAGGATTGCCTCTTTATATTTACTCTGAAAATGAAGATGCGAAAACAGAAATTTATGTTAACATGATTAACATCGCATTGAGGATACAAGAAGCATGTCCAATCAATACCAATTGTAGTGGTACAGATATACCTGTAAAAACGTGTACAAGCAATTTTATAATAATAAAAGAAAGTGATACAAATTTGATAAAACAAGAGGATAATTGTGTTTATATTGAAGGAAAAAAAGATGATATTGTAAAAGTCTCTGACGAGTTTTTGTTTAAAATTTTAAAAATAAGATAGCTTTTATTAAAGGATTTTTCTTTGAAGTTACTAGCATAATAAAAACATAATAAAAACTTTTAAAAAGAGATTATAATTTAAATAAAAAATGTAGAATTCGGGTTAATAACAAGGAATAAAATGGATAAAAAAAAGGAAAAAGATGAAGTTCTTAATGATGAAGATATAAATAAAAAACAAAAGAAAATATTAAAAAATTTTCTTATAGTATCGGGAACAATAATAATAGCTGTTGTTGTTTTCTTTATTTTTTCGAGGTATAATGAAAGTTTTGTATATAACGGAGTAAATTTTAGTGTTGTAAAATTCTGCGATTCTGGCCCTTTTTCCTGCCTTATAACATACAATACAAAAGTCCCCGTGATTTATAAAGGAAAAAATTCAAACTATAATTTTTATCTTAGAAATGACCCGAGAAAACTTGGAAGAGACATACCTTTTGAGGGAGACTTAATCCTAACAGAAAAAATGTTTGTAAAAATAACCTTTAATCAATATTGTCAAGGGGATGAAAAAATTGCGGTTGAAAATTTTTTAAATTTGCATAGGGTCATTGGAATTAACGTATCAAGTGGTGAAAAATCTGTATGTGATATTACTGGAACAAATACTTTTATACTTATACAAGAATCTAACACAACAAAAATAGAAAAAATAGGTCCTTCATGTTATAATATTAACATAAAAAATTGCGAGATAATAAAAGGCATGGAAAGATTCATGATTGAAACTTTTGTTAAAATCAATCAAATTAATTAATATAACAATATTCATTAAGATTAAAATTTATGGCTCTTTATTTGGGTAGATTTAGATCATTTCTTAAAAACAGATTTTTTGTAAATTGTTTTTAAATCAGAATAAAATGGTATCTCTTTTATCTTAAAAATCTTTACTTCTAAAAACCATATTCCAACAACAAGTATTGTACTAACTAAATACCAAAAAATTTTATGAGTTATGTCAAAAAAGGAAGAACCCGAGATTGCAATAAGACTTAATATGGAAATTCTTAAAATGTTCAAGATTAAAAAAACTAAAAATGAAAATATAACCCCGTAAATTCTTGTTTTTAATTTTATTTTAGGGGTTGAAAGATTAAGGATTAAAAGAAAGTAATAAGCAGAGCCCGCAATACACGCTTCTATTAATTCTATTGAAAATGAGTTGTTTATGATTATGATAGTATTTGATAAAAGAGCCGTATCAAAGAATAAACCAAGAATCCAATAAACTGGATAAGCTGTCAAAGGGGTAAAAATAATATAAAAAATTGCGAGATTTGATATTGCAAAAATTAGTAAGATTAAATATCTTGAGATTATACTAAAAAAATCCTCTTTATTAATCATTTAATTCTAAGTGGATTTATCTTTAAATATGTTATTACAAAAAATTTCAAAAAGAAATAATAAGGATAAATAATAAGGATTATAATCTATCTATTTTCTTTTTGCAAGTCTTACTGCAACAAAGATTATAACAATTATTATAACAACATTTAGAATTCCGAGTGCCCATAGTCCAGCATTTTCACTTATTGCCAACCCCGAAATCCCAAAAAATCCTGTTGGTTTTTCTATGTTTACAGAAACTTCTTGTCTCGTAATCTCATTTTCAGATTTTACTTCAATAAAGAAACTTTGTTCTCCTGAAACGCCTTTATTTACTTTAAAGGTATAAATAACTTCCCCAGACTGTCCAGCCCCGAGAACAAGTATTGTTGGCTCTACATTATATTCAGATGCCCATGAATTATGCCCGGATGAAGAGAAGGTATATGTTTTTAAAGATGAACCGAGATTTGTAGTAAGAACTTTTACAACTAAATCTTCTCCCGCTTTTCCTCCAGACATTAGTGAAGCGGAAATCTTAAATTGTGGTTGGGTAAAACATCCTCCTTTAACAATTAAAGGAATTTCAAAACCCTTACTTGATCTTTCTCTATAAGTTCCGGTACTTTCTCTATAATCATATTCTGTTTCCATTAAAAGAGTATATTTTTTTTCTGTAACATTGCTTGGGATTTTGAAATTAAATGTTGCTACTGCCTTATCACCAGAATCTAAATCTCCCATTATTTCATTTTCTAAGTTTAATCCAAGCTCGCTATTAAACAATCTTACTTTTATCTTATTTTCAAAATTTCTATCCCCTATATTATAAACATCTACCATTAAAACAACGTCTTGTTTACATTGTGCTGTTATTGGGTTGTTTACAAAGTCGTAATTATCAACAACAACCATTTTATCTTTTCTTCCCTCTGATTCAATTCTTACTCTCTCTAAAAAATCGATACAGGTTAGACTTTCCTTTCCATCTGGATATGCCTTCACAACAAGCTCATAATCCTTATCAAATTTTACTTCATTTGGATTTACTCTAAATTCAAAAGAATATTTTGAAGAACTGTCTCCAGAATCAACATCGCCTACTTCATATTCTTCTCCATCTGAAGAAATCCAAAGCATATCTCCTGCGACATCTACTGTTGGCCTATCGGCCTCTCTTAATCCAAGCTTGAATATAACGTCTCTCAAGTCAGTTGTCTTATCATTTCTTAATCGTACTTGGACTTCTATTCTGTCAAGAGGTAACCATTCATTTGTGTTTCCTTCTCCACGGTTTTTTATATCTACTTCAAGATTTAAATCGGATTTATTTTGTGGGCCGTTTCGACAGAATGTTGGTATAACTGTTCCTTGGATATTTAAGGATTTAATCCTAAATTTATTGGTTGGGGAGCTAAAATTGTATCCAAACCATCTGAGAGTTAGAGTTTCACCAGAATTAACTATAATATTTAAATTATTATTAGAAGAAATTTTTTCAACATTATTAACATCTGTTTTAATGGTTATTGATGTTGGAGAACCAAAACCGGAAATTTTTGAGTATTTAAGTTCAAAACTTCCATTGTTTGATATTGTAGAACCACTATAATTAAAACTAATATCTGAAATTATTAAAAAATTTCCTGTTTGGGGGGATATATTAACCTCAAAATATTTATTATCGTCTATAGAGCTAGAAGTTGACCAATTTTCTCCTTCAGCACCAGAATTCCCAAAAACAAAATTATTGATTGTTGGGCTACTTATAAATACTCCTGCATTAACATTAGCCGGTACATTTAAAGCATTACCGCTCACTGTAAGTGGCCACTCTGCTAAAGTCAAAGCGCTTACTGTACTTATTATAAAAATAAGTGTAAGAAATGTAAAAATGCTTAGATTAAAAAATTTTAAGGATTTTAAGTCCATCATTTT
This sequence comes from Candidatus Pacearchaeota archaeon, assembly GCA_038869535.1. GTDB lineage: Archaea > Nanobdellota > Nanobdellia > Pacearchaeales > GW2011-AR1 > ASMP01. The sequence goes on along the minus strand of JAWCQY010000003.1, from coordinate 33,154 downwards.
ACTGTAATCATTCCGCAGTTACTATGATATTTAAATATTTCTGTTGTTTGAAATATATTTTAGCTTAATAATCAAAAATTAATTTAGCTTAAATTATCTTTAACAAGAAAGATTTATATAATTAATATTCTGTTTTTCAATAAATCCATAAAAAATAAAATAATTTATAAATATGGGGGTTACATGGCGATAGTAGATAAAGAAAACTCTTTAGGGGCTTGGGCATTTCTTATTGGGGTTATTCTTGCTGTTCTTATAGGATTATCTGCAACTATCTTTTCCTTGCCGGACATTATAAAGTATAATGCTCAAATCTATGGAATGCTTGTATTTCTTGGTCTATTAATCGGGTTTGTAGGAGTTCCGGGGGATGATTCACAAAAATTTCTCTTAACATCTGCTATTCTTGTTATTGTAAGTAGATTTGGTATGGAGGGGGTTAAGGGAAGTTTTATAGGTTTTAGCATAGGTAATGCGGTAAGTGCTGTATTTGGAGCTTTGCTTGCTTTGTTTGTGCCTGCAACAATTATAGTTGCTTTAAAAACGGTTTTCTCTCTTGCAAAAATTTAATAAAAGTTTTTTAATAAAATTGGTACAATATTTTCTCACTAAATAAAAACAGATTATTAGATTAATTTTATTAGTTAGAATTAAAAATTAGATTTAGATTATTTTAATAATCTAATGTCTTTTTCTTTTCTTCTTTTGATTTTATAGGCTCTCTATGAATTTTTGCAAAAGGTGGAGTTGCAATAACAGTATTATCCCCAAAACCTGCAATATTACCTTCAAGGGCTTCAACTGTCTTCTTTATTTTAGATATAGCTCTTTTAAGTTCAATAGAATCTTTTTGTTTGAGAGATTTTATATCAATCATAGCGATTGTATATCCTTCCCTCAATGAGTTTAAGATATCATTAACATCATCGTATTCCTTCAAACTAAAAAGTTTTACAAAAACTTTACTTTCCGGCTCCTCTCCCTTGCCTAAATCAATTTCCAGGTATTCATCTGTTGGATTAGTACCTTTTATCGAAAATGCTTCTTTTATTTTATCAAGTATCATAATAATTTTAACTTGTATGGATTTATAAAGATTTCGTAATTCTCTAACATATATTCTTTATTAGATGAAATTAAAAATAAAATTTAAAAAATCTCTTTTTTTATGCTTTCGATTCTATCTTTTAGCGATTTTTCTTGTTTTCCTATCGATCCTATTCTTAATTCTATAATCTTTTCTTTATTTTTTAGTTCTTCTTCTATTTTTTCTTTTTCTGTTTTTATCATAATTTGACCGACTATTTTAAAAATCTCTGAAGATTTTTCAATCTCCTTTAAAGCAGCTTTTGTTTCAGATAATTCCATTTGAAAAGCTTGTTTTTGTAAAAGAAGATTTTGTATATTTTGTTCCAAAATTTGTAGTTCTTGAATTTTTTTCTCTTTATTATCTTTATTTTCCATTTTAAATTAATTTCAAAGTTTCAAAAAGAATTAAATAGTTTTTATTCTTTTTATTTTAGTCCTAGGTTTATAAAAAATTTTCCCTCCACAATAAGGGCAGATAAATCTCTTTTCTAGACTGGTACTTTGAATTTTTCTCTCACATTTAAAGCATTTATATGTTGGCATTTTTTGCTTAATTTTTTAGATATTATTACGACGTTACCAATTATTTAAATGTTATTATTTTTTAATTCACCCCAAGTAATAAGTTTCTGCAGCAAATTTCTTCCCGCATTTTTTTCTCGTACATAACCAAACACCTTTTGAAATCCTTTTAACGCCTTTTTTACCACAAAAAGGGCATTTTTGTTTTTTTCTTTGTTTGGACTCTATCAAACTTAGGTTCTCTCTAACCTTCTTTCCATATCTTGCTCCAAATCTTCCAGAAGATTTTACTTTTTTCAGTTTTGATGTCATTTTTGAATTTATTTTAGACAATTTAATGGGGTTGCCCGGATTTGAACCGGGGTCACGAGGTCCCAAACCTCGGATACTAACCAGGCTATACTACAACCCCACTTAATTTTAAAGATTATAAAAATTTATAAATTATTTCTTTGTTTTTTCTGTCTTTTTTTCTACTTTTTCTTTTGCTCCGGTTTGGGATTTTGTTTCTGTTGAAGCAGTTGTTGTGGTTGTTTGTACTCCTGGAGCCGTAGGGCTAGATGGCCCAGCTTTTGCTGCTTCAGTAGCTTTTGCTGCCTCTTCTTCCATCTTTAGGATTCTTTCTTGTTCAGATTTTATTTTTGCAAAATATTCATCTAACCTCTCTTTTTTTTCTTTTGGGGTTTCTGTCAATTCACTATTTATCTCTTTATCATATTTACCCTCATCAACTTCCCTCTCAACATCTTTTGGATTTTTATTTTCGACAAGAATCCCGAGACTTACGCAACTTCCCAAAACCATTTTTACGGCTGCTTTAAGATTCTTGCTAAGCATATTAGGATATTTTGTCTTTGCGATCAAAATGATTTGTTCAATTGAAGCATTTGCAACTTTTATCTTCTTTTGTTCACCAGATCCCTTCTCTATTCCCAATTCTTTTTTCAAAAGTTCGGAAGTTGGTGGAGAAAAAACAATAACTTCGAATTTTTTTGTAGATGGATTTATTTCAATTTCAACAGGAACTTTTATGCCCTTAAAATTTTTTGTTGCATCATTTACTTTTTGTATAACCTGATTTATAGGTATTCCAATAGGGCCTAGTTTCTGACTAAGAGTAGGACCCGGCTTCATTTCCCCCCCCTCTACTAAAAGTTTAATTTGCATTTTCTCCTTCGTCACGCCTTATAACTTTAACATTATCTATTTTAAGTGTTACGGGAAGTTGAACAACCGCTCCAAGCAATATAATAACAACTTCTTCCTTCTGTTTATCTATCCTTAAAACTTTTGCTTTTTCTCCTTTAAGTGTTGTCCCGGTTATCTCTACAATATCTCCTTCTTTTATTGATATTGTCGAAACTGATGGTTCAACCAAATTTTTTATTTCTTCGTAATTTATCGTTTTTCCAACTATCCCCTTAACATATGGAAGATTAAAAACAGCTTCCTCTGCACTTTCTCTATCTTCAGATTCTAAAAGGATATAACCTCTTAAACCATGCGGCCTTAGAATAGCAAAAACATTAATCCCTTTTTTTTCTACTCTCTCGGCAATCATATCTAAAGCTTTTTCTTCTTTGTTTGTGGTTACTTTTATAATAAAAATCATTTTAGTTGGTTTAGTTAATTTATTTTTATTGTATATGGTTATTAATTTAACAATCTTATATTAAATATTTATTAGCTCCGTCTACTCCCTATAAATTAAGAAGTAGTAATATTATTTAAAAATAAGGGTATTTAAATTTTGTTTTTTGAAATTTATTATCTGATTATTGTCTGAATAATTATTGAAATCAAAAATCCTAACAGGCCTAAGATAATTATACCAATTGCAGAGACTTTAGCAACCATTTCGTATTCTTTTTTTGTTGGTTTACTAAGTGTAAGCCAAACCCTTCTTGATTTTTCATAAAAATTTTTTAAGGTTTGGGGTATATTTAGTTTTGATTCTTCCATAAATAAAAAAAAGAATAATAGTTTTTAAGTTTTTTTAATAGATATATCTGAAGATGATAACTACTTTAATATTCAATTAAAATTTTTGATTAATATTATATTCTAAATTCAATCTCTATTCAATAAATTCTATCCCAAGTTCCTCTTCTATCTCTCGATGTTTCATACTTTCTATCGTTTCGCCATGCCCAAGAATTTGAGAACTTTTTACTCCTGTGACAATTAGTAAAACACGAATTGATTTATCCATATCTGCAGATATTTGCGCGCCCCAAATTAATTTTGCATCTGGGCTTAGTTTATTCCCAAGAGTTTCTATTATTGACTTACATTCATCAAGACTCATATCTGGACCGCCAATGATATTCACAAGAGCTCCTGTTGCATTTGAGATATCTACATCAAGAAGTGGATTATTTATTGCTTTTTCTATAGCTTCTATTGCTCTATTTGTAGAATCTGATTCACCCATTCCAATAAGGGAAACACCTCCATCCGACATTATAGCTTTTATATCTGCAAAATCAAGATTCACAAGTCCTGTTGTTGTAACAAGTTCTGTAATTCCCTTTACAGCATTAGTTAAAATTTCATCTGCAATTTTGAATGCGGTTTGAAGAGGAAGCTCTGGTGCAAGCTCAAGAAGTTTATCATTTGGAATAACAATTAGAGTATCAACAATAGATTCCATTTTTTCTAATCCATTCATCGCATTCTCTATTCTTTTTTTTCCCTCTATCGTAAATGGAAGTGTTACGACTCCAATAGTTAGTGCTCCCTGTTTTTTTGCGATATTTGCTATTACTGGAGCTGCTCCAGTTCCTGTACCCCCACCTAAACCACAAGTAATGAATATCATATCCCCACCTAAAAGTTTTTTCTTTATTTCAGATTCCGATTCTTTTGCTGCTTCCTCTCCAACCTTAGGATTACTTCCGGCACCAAGTCCTTGTGTTAATTCTTTACCAATAAGAATTTTCTGATCAGCATTTGTATAAAGAAGATCTTGGGCATCGGTATTTGCGGCAATAAGTTCCCCCCCTTTAATTCCAATTTCCCTCATTCTACTTAAAGAATTTCCACCACCACCCCCAACACCAACAACCTTTATCTTTGTAGCTTGTTTTTTTATAATCTCTGCTAATTCTTTATCAATCTCTTTTATATCAGAAGACAAATCGTTATAAATGTCGTCCATGATTAAAAGAAAACATATATATTTATAAGTATTATTGTAATTTCTCTTTATAAGATTTATTTTTGATACTTTTTAACTATAAAATATAGATTAAAATATTTTTATTTATTTTGTTAATTTATTTAATTTAGTTATTTATTGTTTGCCCAAATAATATCCTCAAAAATAAATAAATTAATAAGATTAATTTAATCTAAATTTATCTAATAAAAATATTCTAAACTTTTTGATGATCTTAGTTGCTTTTTATCTCTTTAATCTCCAAATCTAAATTAAGAATTTCTTTGAATTTATTTTTAAAGATTTCAATAGTTTTTATAAGCGATTTTTCTGCTTCAATAATAATCTTTTTATCTTTTATCTCAAATTTTAGATCTTTTTTAAAGAAAAATTCATTAAGGGCTTTAACTTTTTCATTAATATCATCAACTTTTCTTAATATTTTTATTTTGTATAAAAGTGTTTTTCCTGCAAGTATATGATTAAAATCAACAACAACTCTTCCGGAAGAAACACTTAAAACTTTACCAACCTGACCATCAAAATTAAAAACAGCCCCGGGGAATGGGTTTATTTTTTGTTCAATAAAAATTTTTATTGGGATCTTTTGAACTAGAGTTGGGATTCTATAACCAAATGCATCTGCTGGAGAAATCTCAACTTCATACCACTTCTCCGTTTCCTTACCATCAAGAAAATCTTCTAAAGATTTAAGAAACATTCCCTTACCTAAACAAAAAACAAATGGTTTGGCCTCAATTTTGTGATCATGGCCATGATGAATTTTTTCAAGTTCATCTTTTAATGTAGAATCAAAGACTTCCCCATCTTTAATTTTACCACTAAAATCTATTTCTATAAAATCTCCTTTATGGATTATCATCAAAAAGAAAATAACTAAACCTTTTTAAATATATTTTTACTTTTCTTCTAATAGTTAAAAAATGGTATTAAAAATCATTAGCGCAACGGAAGCAAAACCTGGCGTAAGTATAATGATTGATGGTGAACCCTACACAGTAAAAAAAATTGATATAAGCAAAACCGGAAAACATGGGGCAAGTAAATGTAGAATAGAAGCCGAAGGGATAATAAATGAACAAAAAAAAATACTTGCTGTACCGGGCCATGAAAGATTCGAGGTCCCGCTTGTCGATAAAAGAAAAGGACAAATTCTATCTATAGGGAATAGATTAAGTATGATGGATTTAGAAAATTTCGAAACTATTGAAATAGGATGTTCTAAAGAGATAAAATCTGAAATCAAAGAGGGGGATAATGTAGAATATTGGGATATTGAAGGAAAAAAAATAATTAAAAGGAAGCTATAACTGATAGATATGGCTAAAATATTGGAAACTCAAAATAGACTCTTTAAGAATGTTTTTGTATGTAAGAATTGTCAAACTAAAATTAGATCAGATCCTCAAAAGATTTTAAAAGGAAAAGTCAAATGTAGAAAATGTAAAAAAAGGGCATTTAGACCATTAAGAAAAAAATAAAATAAATATAAAATGAGTTTTTTTATATATGATATAATTTTTTTAATAATCTTCCTTGTTTTAGTATCAACTTTCTTATATAAAAGAAAAGATAATCTAAAAAGAGAAGGGCTTCTTTACCTCTATAAAACAACATGGGGGATAAAACTTATAAATAGAATAGGTAAAAAATATAAAAAAACCATTAATCTCTTAAGTTATTTCTCAATTCTGTCTGGATTTTTTTTAATGGTTGGAATGATCTATCTTACTTATGTTTTGGTAAAAGTTTATTTTTTTAATCCAGAGATTGTAAGAACTATAAAGATCCCCCCAATTTTACCTCTTGTACCATATCTTCCACAAGTTTTCAAACTAGAATTTCTACCACCTTTTTACTTTACATACTGGATTTTGATAATTGCAATAATTGCTATAACACATGAAATGGCTCATGGAATTTTTGCTGCATACAACAAAATCAAAATAAAAAATACTGGTTTTGGATTTTTCCCATATTTCTTTCCAATATTTCTTGCCGCTTTTGTAGAACCAGAAGAAAAAATAATGAATAAAAAATCAAGATTTTCACAGATGGCGGTCCTCTCTGCAGGAACTTTTGCAAATGTAATAGTTGCAATTTTCTTTTTCATAATATTAATAATTTTTTCTTTTATAGCGTTCACTCCATCCGGAGTTATCTTTGATAGATATGCAGAAGCCAGTATACCTCTTTCCGGGATATCGTCTATTAATAATATCTCCCTTAATAATCCATCCTATGATCAAATTCTTAATTTTACACATGAAGTAGGATTCAACGAATTGAAGTATAATGGAAAGAGCTATTTAGCAACAAAAGATATACTTGAAAAACAAAAAGGTAGCGAAACCATATCAGTGTATTATTCTGCTCCAGCTATTAAAAATAATTTAAGTAGTATAATAACAGAAATTAATGGTGTAAAGGTAAAAAGTATCAGTGAATTAATTTTAGAACTTAAAAAATATTCTCCTGGTGATGAAATTGAAATAACAACACTATCTGATAATGGCCCCGTAAAGGTAAAAATTCTTCTTGAAGAAAATCCTAGAAATAAGGGAGATGCTTGGTTAGGGATAGCTTTCCTTAATAGACAAAAAAGTGGTTTTTTGAGTAGAATTGGGGAAGAGATTTCGCCTAGGGAACCCCACGTTTACTATAAACCATTATTTGATGGAGCGAGCGTATTCTTTTATAATTTAATTTGGTGGGTTATTATAATAAGTTCAAGTGTTGCATTAATTAATATGTTACCCGTAGGGATCTTTGATGGGGGTAGATTTTTTTATCTTGGTATATGGAGTATTACAAAAAATGAAAAAATAGCAAAGAGATTGTTTGAATTTACAACAAAGTTCTTTTTAATACTTTTTTTATTAATCGTAATCTTTTGGGGGATTTCTTTTTTTAGATAAATAAAAAAATTACAAATCAATTAATCCGTCTTTAGTTAGTACCGCAAATCTTATTCCAACTGGAAGATTTATTAATGCGGAAATAAGGGCCATGTGTTCTTTTCCATCCCCAGAAGCTATGCTTAAAGCAACTTCTGTCCCAGATATTTTTCCTTTAAGCTTCTCTAAAAATTCTTTTTTTAATTCAGAGATCTTTTTACTTGTATCAATTTCAATGAATTCGAATGATTTTTCTGCTGTAAATTTCTTTGCAAAATGATTTCCAAGCAAAATAATTTTATCCCACTCTCCATACTTAATTAACCCAGAAACTTGCCCCCATGTCCCTTTTCCAGAAGAGAGTAATGCAACTAATTCCATCTTTTATTAAGATTAATATCTTTTATAATAATTATTGTTTTTTCCTATTCTCATTTGAGTTATAAAAATTCAAAAATGATAAAACATCTTCTTTGGTGAGGGGGACAATATTGTAAAATACCTTACTAACACTAGTCAAATCCACTTCGTAATTATCCTGGTCCTTTATCCCAAATTCTGGTTTTGGTATATTTCCATCCCTAAATAAATTTTTATCTTCTCTAACTAAAATTTTTTCTAAACCTTTTGATGAAGAAGAAATTAATGAAAATATTCTTGGATCATCGGAAGAATAAATGAGATAATATTTCATTTATAAAATAGTAAAATAATGGTTTATAAATATTATCATAGTAAATTTTATAAATCAATAAAATCTAGCAATTTTGCCGCTTGGACCACATCGTTAATATACTCTCTTAAGTATTAACGTTTAAAAGTGGGAGGTTATAAATGGAACTAAATAAACAATTAGAAAAAGCTCTATCTGAATTAAGAAATTCTAAAAAAAGAAAGTTTAACCAGACGGTTGATTTAATAATTAATTTAAAAAAATTTGACCCTAAAAAAAATCAAATAAATCTTTTTTTGGATATCCCACATAAAATAAAAGACAAGAAAATTTGTGCTTTTTTAATGTCTCCAAGTAAGGACATTGAAACAATAACTCCTGAACAATTCAAAATTTATTCAGATAAAAAAGCTTTAAAAAAACTTGTAAAAAAATTTGATTTTTTTATTGCACAGGCAAACCTCATGCCAAAAATTGCAACTGTTTTTGGGCGTGTTCTTGGACCTGCTGGAAAAATGCCTTCCCCACAACTTGGTATCTTAATGGATGTAAATGAAAAAGAGATCTCGAACATAAAGAAAAAAATAAATAATAATATAAAAATAAAGGTTAAGGAATCAAGCATAAAGCTCGCAATAGGTAAAGAAAGTATGAAAGATTCTGAAATAATAGAGAATATCCTTACTGTTTATAATGCTGTCTTAAAGGTATTACCTAAAGGAAGAGAGAATGTAAAAAATTTAGAAATTAAATTTACTATGACTAAACCACAAAAGATAGTAATAGGAGAAAAATGAAAACCAAAACTTCAAGAGTTTCAGAAGAAAAAATAAAGATGGTTTCTGAACTTAGTAATTTAATAAATAATAAGAGTACTATACTTTTAGTATCCATAAAAGATATAAGTGCATCTCAATACCAAGAAATTGTAAAAAAACTTAGGGGAAAAGCTGTAGTAAAGGTCCCAAAGAAAAATATAATTTTTAAGGCTATTGATTTATCCAAAAATGAATTGGTGAAAAAAATTAAAGATTATATAAATAAAGATTATGCAATCTTATTCTCAGATATCGATCCTTTTGAATTAGCCTTAGAACTTGTAAATAAAAAAAGTTTTGTTAAAGCAAGGGCTGGGCAGTTCGCTCCAACCGATATCGTAATTCCTGCTGGTCCTACAGATTTAATGAGTGGACCAATTATAAGCGAATTTGGAGCCCTTGGAATTAAGATTTTAATAGAAAAAGGCAAAATAACAATAAAAGAACCCAAAACAATTCTTAAAAAAGGAGAAAAAATTTCTAATTCTGCGGTAGATATAATGAATAAATTAGATATAAAACCCTTCTCCGTCGGATTTGTGCCACTAGTCGCTTATAATAAAAAAGAAAATAAAATTTATACAAATATAGAAATTGACCAAGAAAAGACTATTAAAGAATTAAAAGAAGCTTTTTATAAATCCCTTAGTTTTGCGGTTAGTATCTCCTATTTTTGTTCGGATACGATAAGATTTTTAATTCAAAAAGCAGTAATCCATAAAAAAATTTTAGAAAAATTTATTAATAAAAATGAAGAAGATTTAAAAAACTAAGTTTACAAGAATAAATAATCAATAAATAAATTTGGAGGAAATAGGCATGGAGTATTTATACGCAGCTCTTTTGTTGCATAAACTAGGTAAAGAAATCAATGAAAGCAACTTGTATAATGTAATTGTTGCTTCAGGAGTACAAGCAGATGAATCAAAAATCAAATCTATTGTTACAAGCCTTAAGGGCATTAACATAGATAAGGAACTCGAATCTGCATCTTTAGTTACAGCTGCTCCCCTACAAGCAAGTCATGAATCTGGCGAAGAAAAAAAAGAAGAAAAACCAAAAGAAGAAAAGAAAGCTGCTGTAGAGGGTTTATCTGCACTCTTCGGATAACTTATTGATTATCTCTAGGGAATTTTCTATTTACTAGTCTAGATTATCTTAAAATTGGAGTATATCCTTTGTTGATAAGGCTTTTATATAGGTTTTATTTGTTTTTATTATATTTATTTTCCGCCTCAGTAGCTCAGCTGGTAGAGCATCGCTTTCGTAAAGCGGGGGTCGCGGGTTCAAATCCTGCCTGAGGCTTTTAAAAACGCTAAAGTTTTAAAATGATAGAAATAATCATTTAATCAAGCCTCCGTCGCATAATGGTAGTGCACCGGTCTTGAGAACCGGGCCCTTACGGGCTTCCAGGTTCGATTCCTGGCGGGGGCGTTATTTTTTATAGATACTATAAATGATTTAAAATAAACATTATACTAAAAAAATTTAAGAAAAATTATAATCTAAAAATTTTTTGCCACCAAGATTTTTTAATTTTTATAGGGTTATTATTTTCGTCTATAATCTCATGTTTTATTATAGGTTCTTCTTTAAGAATAGGTGCTCTCTTTGCAAGCTCTTTATTAAGTTCTTGTATTGCTAATTCCACTGCAGTTCTAGAATAACCCTGCCCAATCAAGGCCCATTTAAGGGATTCTAGAGTATAACCTTTTTTTAGATTCTTTTGAAAATATTCAATAATTTTTTTCCTTTGAGAATCTTCTCTCATGGAAGTATTAATACTATCGGGTTTAAAAATATAATTATTGAGAGATAATCTGTATCAAATTATTGATTTTATAAATTATCTAAAAATTATTTTATGATAATTGAAGGAAATTTTTTATAATATTTTATTGCTTCATTAAGTCTTAGTTTTGATTCTGTATAAATTGTTAAAATTCTCTCATTTTTTTTAACTCGTTGATTTAGATGACGATATAAATAGACTCCGGCGGATTTATCAATTGGACATCCCGCAACTCTTGCTAGAGAATTTATTCTCTCGTTGTTTATTTCTAAGATTCTACCAGATTTTTTTGCATGAATATCATAACTAAATTTTGCATCCTTTATACGGCTAAGACTCCCTCTTTGTGCTTTTATAATTTCTTTAAATTTTTTAAATGCCTTACCAGAATCAAGAATTTCTTTAGCGAGCTTTTTACCCTCACCTTTTTTCGCTTTACCGGTTAACTCAAAAATTTCTCCTGCAAGAAATATAGCTTTTTCTTTTAAGTCAAGTGGACGATTTTCGTCTTTTTCATTTGGATCCAAAATTTTTATTACATCTTTAAGTTCTAAGACTGGACCAATCCCATTCCCTATAGGTTGATTTCCTTTTGTAAGAACACATTTAAGATTTTTTCCAAAGTATTTTCCAAGATATTCAAACTTCTTTTTCAAAGCTAAAGCTTGCTTTTTGTTTGTTTTTGCGCCTTTTCCATAAGGTATATCTATAATTATGTGAGTACTTCCGGCAGCAAGTTTTTTTGACATTATAGAAGCTATTAACTGTGGTTCTGGATCAATTTTTAGAGACTTTTCTATTTTAATTATTTTATAATCAGCCGGAACTAACCCAAGAGTCCCGCTCCATATCATACACGCATTTGTTTTTTTGATTATATTCTTAAGTTCATTCAAATTGAATTCAACATTAGCGATAGTTTCTATAACATCTGCGGTACCTGCTGCGCTTGTTATTGCTCTCGAAGAATTTTTGGGCATTGTTAATCCAGCAGCAGCACAAATTGAAACAACTATAGGAGTCGTTCTATTTCCAGGAATCCCTCCTATAGAATGTTTATCAGCTATTATTTTCTTTTTAAATTTAAGTTGGAATCCTGTTTTTTGTAACGCTTTGATAAGATATATTATTTCTTTCATTGACATACCTCTTTGATAAGTCGCAGATATAAAAAGTGCAATTTCTGCATCAGATAGTGAATTATTTACAATATCTCTAACAATCATATCCATTTCTTTTTGAGAAAGAGAATAATTGTTTAATTTTTTCTTTATAATTGATATACTTTTAGGATATTCTGCAAGATTTATTTCAACTTTTTGTCCATTTTTGAAATCGAGATAATTTCTTAGTTCTGAAGAGACGGCAATTTCATTTTCCTTTATAAAACCATCAACTATATCTAAAATTGTTGTTATCTCTTTTGGATTCTTTGAAATCGTTTTTATACTTATTCTTTCGGGAGGATGAACACCTAGTTTTCTTGCTATTTTAGAATTAAGCATTGCTACAGGCAACCCCGCAGACCATTTCATAATCTTTATTTTAAGTTGCATTCTTCTTAATTATTAAAAAAAGATTTTTATTTAAGTGCTTTATTATTTTCCCGAATTATTATTTCTGGTTTTGTTTTACCCCTATAAACCTCAAGCAAGATCAATAAATATGATATTACCAATGGGCCCAAAACAAATCCTAGTATTCCAAAAAAGAATAGCCCCCCAATCATCGAAATTAAAACTATTGATGAATGTAAATGCGTTCTCTTTGAAATAATTATTGGTCTTAGTATATTATCTATATTGGAAGATAAAACCCCGAAAAAAACTATACCCCATGCTGCAATAGTATTATTTATTGAAAATAAATAAATTGCAAGAGGCCCCCATAAGATTAAAGTTCCTATAATTGGAAGGACCCCCAAAATTATTGCAATAACACTATAGAATAATGCGTTTGGAATTTTAAAAATAAATAATCCTATAGAAAGAATCATACCTTGAAGCATACCCACAATAATTTCACCATATAAAACTGAAGCGGTTACATTTTTTGAATTTATGAATATTCTCTCTTCTATCTCTTTTGAAAAAGGAAGTATACTTTTAATATAATTAATAACTATTTCTTTATCTCTTAAAAGAAAGAAGAGTGTAAAAAATATTACAAGAAGATGAAGCATTATATTTGGGAATTCTAAAATAATCTGGGCGATTGAATTTACAAATGAATTTGTAATTCTTGTTGTAAAAGAAGATATTATTGTACCTATTTCTGTAGCAGATTTTTCTGAAGCAAATAGCGGGGGGAAAATAGATTTTAAAGGAGTTACAAAGTCTATTTTACTCACACTCTGAAATATGTTATATGCTTGTTCTAATAATATAGGAGTTAAAAACCAGATTGGGACAATTATTATTAGAAGTAAACTAATAATAATGATGCTTGCGGATATATTTGGATTTTTTATTCTTTTATTTAACCAATCATATATTGGTGAAAAAATAAATGCAAGAAGCATAGCAATAATTATTGAAGTAAAAATAGGTTTTAATACAAGAATGGAAAGAACAATTAAAGCTATTAATAAAACTGTAGCAATTATTTTTTTAAAATTAGGATCTTCCATATTTCCCTCTTTATTTTTTGAAACAAAATAAATTTATAAAACTTTGTTTTATAAAAATAAAGATAAGATTTATAAGGATTATTTTTCATTTTTTTTTATGAATTTTATAAAAGAGATTTTTGATAATAAATCAAACGAAAAAATCCATAAACAATTTATTCGTTTTGGAAGAGGGGAGTATGGAAAAAAAGCCTTATTAAGTTTATGGAAGACAAAAAATGTAAAAATTAGCAGTAGTTTTGAATTTGCAAACGATTTTGTTTTATTTGTTGCTAATTTAGGAAATGTAAAATTCCATGGTTATATCTGGAGTAAAGAAGAAATAGAAGATTTTAGCGGTGTAAAAAAGGAGGGTAAGTGGATCTATCAAGTTAATGACTTAAGCCCAAATGATATTAAAAACTTAGCCCCAAGAATCTATTACTTTCTTTTAAATGCAGAGGGGGATGGGATAAAACTTAAAATAAAAAATAAACTTCCAAAACCCGGTAAAGGAGAGATGAAAGTAGATGATAAATTCTGTCAGTTAGAACTTGAAGAAAGGTACTACAAACAAGTTAAAGACGATTTTTTTTGGGACATTCCTGATTGTAAAAAAGCTCAAATTGAACATATTTTTATAATAACTGATATAATTCTGCCCAAAGGAGAGACAGATTACGCAAAAATGCGTGAACTAGCTAAGAGAAGGGGAAAAGTTATAAGAATCGCAAAATTCGATGGTAAAGAAACTAAAAAAGAAGTTAATTTTGAAGCTTAAATCTGATAAATTTTTATAAATATGTATTCAGTTCATTATGGATAAAAAAGAGCATTATTTTACTTTGTTACTATTTCTTTATTTTAATATAATAAAAACACAAAATTATTCTGAATCTAAAAAATTAAACCAATATTTATTTTTAAAAAATATCAATAAGAAGAAACCTTAAAGGTTCTTATTATATTTTTTCTAAAATTAGATTAGTGGACCTACACAAAAAATAATTATATATTTTAGCCACTTATTTTCTTAAAAAACTTTAAAAACCTACTTTTCTCATTAGGTATATCCAGGGTAATAAAATGTTCTCCGCATATTTATTGAGAAATGCCTACAAGAAAATCACCAAGAAGTGGAAGCCTTCAGTTTTGGCCAAGAAAAAGGATAAATAAATTTTTACCTAGTGTAAACTGGGATGCTATAAAAGATAATTCTTCAAAAAAATTAAAGGGGTTCATCTGTTATAAAGCGGGAATGTTTTCTGCTTATGTTAAGGATAATACTCCGGATTCTATGACAAAGGGTAAAAAAATAGTTATTCCAGTAACAGTTCTTGAATGCCCTCCGTTAAAAATATTCTCAGTAAGATTTTACAAAAATGGCAGAGTTGTTAAAGAAATTATTTCAGAGAATCTTGATAAAGAATTAAAAAGAATAATAAAACTACCCAAAAGAACACATAAAATTGAAGAAATAAAAAAAGAAGATTATGATGACATAAGAGTTATATGTTACTCTTTACCAAAAAAAGCTGGTTTAAAAAAAACACCAGATATAGCTGAAATAGCAATTTCGGGTAATAAAGAAGAAAAGCTTAATTTTATTAAAGAAAAAATTGGAAAAGAGATTTTTATTCATGAAGTTTTTGATAAGAATAAACTTGTAGATTTAAGGGGTTTAACGAAGGGACATGGACTTGAAGGGCCTGTAAAAAGGTTTGGGATTAGTCTAAAACAGCATAAATCAGAGAAAGGAAGACGAAGACCTGGAAGTCTTGGACCATGGCATCCCGCAAGGGTTACTTTTAGAACCCCGATGGCAGGACAACTTGGAATGTTTACTCGTATTTTATACAATCATAAAATTATTGATATAGGAAAACCAGAAGAAAGTAAAAAAGAGCTAAAGAATATAATGAGATTTGGGGATATCAAAACAAATTATTTAATTGTTCACGGCTCCGTACAGGGCCCGCCAAAAAGACAGATTTTGATTACAGCACCTTTAAGAGAAACAAAAAAACAGTTAAAAAAATCTTATGAATTATTAGAATTAAGATGAAATCAAAATTAGAAATTATTAATTTAGAAGGAAAAAAAATAAAAGAAATAGATACTCCAAAATTTTTTAAAGAAAAAATTAGAGAAGATATAGTTGCTAAAGTTCTAGAGGCTAAGAAGATAAAACAACCTTATGGTCCTTTTTCAGAAGCAGGAAAACAACATAGTGCTTCCGGTAAAATAGTTCATAGGAGAAATGTATGGAGAAGTGGTTATGGATGGGGTATTTCAAGAATCCCTAGAAAGATTATGTCTAGAAGAGGGAGCCGTTTTCATTGGATTGGTGCAGAGGTTGCTTCTACAAGAGGGGGCAGAAGAGCACACCCCCCAAAACCTTTATCAATGATGAAAAAAAAGAAGATAAATAAAAAAGAAGCTTTAATTGCACTTCTATCTGCACTAAGCTCGACGGCAAATAAAGATTATGTTTTGAAAAAATATGAAAGCCTTAATGAAAAGGATATAAGATCTTTACCAATAGTTATTGATACTATATCCATAAATAAAATAAAAGATTTTATTAAAAATCTTAAAAACATTCTTGGAAAAGAATTGTTTAAAGTTGCTTTAAAGCGTAAGAAAATAAGATCTGGAAAAGGGAAATTAAGAGGTAGAAAATACAAAAAAAATGCTGGCATTTTAATTGTAACTGGAAAAAATGAAGAGGTTAAAACAAATTTATTAGATGTAAAAAAGGCCCAAAATGTCAATGTTTCAGATCTTGCAAAAGGGGGTTTGGGTAGGATCGTCATTTATACTGAAAATGCGATAAAAGAATTACAGGAGCGACTAAAATGAAATTGCTTAAAGAACCAAAATCTTATAATGAATGCTTTTCAAAATCGATCTTTAAAATAGACATATTTCAGAATGGTCTAAATTTTAAATTCCAAAGGAGCTAACAAAATGATCTCACTAAAACCGATTGTTACTGAAAAGGCAATTATGCTTATCGAGAACCAAAATGTTCTTACATTTTCAACTGAAAAAGAGAGAACAAAAAAAGAAATCCAAAAAGAAATTGAATCTCTTTTTTCAGTTAAAGTTGAAAAAATAAGAACTTTGATTAGAAACAACAAAAAATATGCTTATGTTAAATTAAAGAAAGATTTTCCTGCAATTGATATTGCAACAAAACTAGGGTTGATGTAACATGGGTAAAAGAATAATTCAACAAGCAAGAGGTCATGGAAGTGGAACATATAGGGTTAGAAGGAGAGCTTTCATGTATGAACTAAAGTACCCTGCAAATCTTTCTGGAGAAGGGCAGGTGATTCAATTAATAAATTCGACCGGACATACCGCTCCTCTTGCAAAAATAAAGTGGAAAAATAAAGTTTTTTTTATACCAGCATTTAAGGGAATGATTGAAGGACAAAAAATAAGTTTTGAAAAAAATGATATTAAAAACGGGGATATTTTAAAACTCTCTGATATACCAATTAAAACTAAGGTTTATCAAATAGAATCAAAACCCGGAGATGGGGGAGTTTTTATAAAAGCGGCAGGAAGCTTCGGTGAAATAACGAAAATTGTTGGTGATAAAGTTTACATTTTAATGCCTTCAAAAAAAGAAAAGGCCTTTAACAAAAATTGTAGAGCTGTTGTAGGAATTATTGCAGGGGCTGGAAGGCTTGAAAAACCGATAGTTAAAGCAGGAAAAAAGTATTATATTAAAAAATTAAAAGGAAAACTTTGGCCAAGAACATCTGCAGTAAAAATGAACGCTGTAGATCACCCCTTTGGATCTGGAAGAGGAAAAAATCCTAAGAGCAAAATTGCAAAGAGAAATGCTCCTCCAGGAAGGAAAGTTGGACATATAAGACCAAAGAGAACGGGTTATAAAAAGTAAGATGAAATCGGAAGAAAAAATAGAACTAAAAAAGAAAGAATTTACATATAGAGGTAAAACTCTCGAAGAATTAAAAAAACTTGATGTTAGAGAATTCGCAAAATATCTTAAATCAAAACAAAGACGTAAAGTTTTAAGACAATTTCATCAAATTGAAGATTTTATTAATAGAGCAAAAGAAAAAATAAGAAAAGGAAGTTCTATAAGAACCCATAAACGGGATTTAGTAATTGTCCCACAAATGGTTGGTATGAAAATTTATATTCATAATGGAAGAAACTTCATTGCAACTGATATAACTGAAGAAATGTTAGGTCATGTTTTAGGTGAATTTGCAATGACAAGAGGCAAAGTAAAACATAGCAAAGCAGGAATAGGTGCAACAAAAGGAAGTAAATTCAAGGCTAAAAAATAAATAAAAAATTAAAATGAAAATAGACAAACCAAAAGAAAATTCAGTAAAAGAAACTAAGAATACTGGAACAGTCACAGAAAATATTCAGCCAAAAAATGATGTAGAAAATAAAAAACTAGAAGTAAAAGGAAGTGCTAAAGAAAAAATAGTTTCAAAAAAGGAAGAAAAAACAAAAAAAGAAGAAAGTATAGTAAATGCTTACAATCTCCCTATTTCCACCAAGGTTGCTGTAGCAATATGTAGATTTATAAAGGGTAAAAAAATTCAAGATGCAATTTCTGATTTAGAACAAGTCATAAGATTAAAAAAGGCCATTCCTATGACAGGAGAAATCCCGCATAGAAAAGGGAAAATTATGTCGGGACGCTTTCCAAAATCCGCTTCAAAAGAATTTATAAGGGTACTTAAAAATCTTTTAGCAAATGCTAATTATAACAATATTGAAAATCCAATAATTTTTGAAGCAATACCAAATAAAGGATCAAGACCTTATGGAAGATTTGGAACTGTGAGAAGAAAAAGAACACACTTAAAAATAATTGCAAAATCACTAATTAATAAATAACATGGAAGAAAAAAAAATAGTTAAATTTAAGAAAGATGAATTTACGATTAAGGAGTACGTAAGAAACACTTTAGGTAAAGGAAAAGTAAGTAAAGTTAGAATTGAATATGCACCAACTGGCGAGAGAATAATCATCTCTACGGCTAAACCGGGATTAATCATTGGTAGAAAAGGAGAAAAAATAGAAGAACTAACGAAGGTATTAAAAACAAAATTTGGTCTTGAAAACCCTCGTACAGAAATTGAAGAAATAAAAAAACCAGAATTCGATGCTCAAGTAATGGCCGATGAAATAGCCTTAAGTATAGAGAAATTTGGGCCATTAAAATTTAAAGTCATTGCATATAAATCATTACAAAAGATAATGGATGCCGGGGCCCTTGGAGCAGAGATAAGACTAAGCGGGAAACTCCCTAGTTCTAGAGCAAAAACCTGGAGGTTTGCTCAAGGATATCTTAAAAAAACTGGGGATAGTGCAAAAGTTGTAGATCGTGCACAATCCAGAGCAGAAACAAAACCTGGAACGGTTGGAGTAAAGGTAAGCATACTATCACCAGAATCTATTCTGACAGATAAGATAGATATTAATGAAAAGATGATAAATGAGATAAAGAAAAATTTAGAAACTAAAGAAGAAGAAATAAAGCCCAAAAAAAGAAGCAAAACTAATAAAAAATGAAAAAGAAAGATCTAAAATTAATGAGTGAAGACGAAAGAAAAAAGAAATTAGAAGAATTAAAAATTGAATTGATAAAAGCAAGGTTAAACGCATCGAAAGCTGGGAGTTCAAAGGTAAAAGAAATTAAAAAGATGATTGCAAGAATTATCACATTCAACAAACTCAATAAAAAATAATATGGAAATATGTCCAAAATGCGGTCTGCCTAAGCAGGCTTGTGTATGTGAGCAAATTGTAAAAAGCTCGCAAAGAATAAGAGTAACTACAGAAAAGAAAAGATATGGAAAGGTTGTTACTCTTGTCACAGGGTTTGGTGACGGAATCGACATAAAGCAATTGACCAAGGACTTAAAAAATGGTCTTGCTTGTGGCGGAACCTACAAGAGCAATGTGATAGAACTTCAAGGAGACCATAAAAATAAGATAAAAGAAGTTCTTGTACGCTTAGGTTTCGATAGAGATTCTATAGAAGACTAAAAATACACAAAACACGAGAAAATGCAAAAACAAGAAACTAAAAAAATTGAAAAATCAGAAATAGCTGAAACTTTAAATTTTTGTAGGGATAAAGACTGTCCAATCCATGGAATTCTAAAAGTTAGGGGTAGATCTTTTAAAGGGAAAGTTACAAAAAGTTTCCAAAGAAGGATTACCATTGAGTTTGAAAGAATGATTTATTTAAAAAAATATGAAAGATATGCCAAATCAAAAACAAGAATTCATGCTAGACTCCCAAAATGTATGGAATCGCTAATTAAAATTGGGGATATAGTAGAAGTAAGAGAGTGTAGACCTTTAAGTAAGATAATACATTTTGTAGTCGTAAAAAAGATTAAATCAGCGATTGATGAGGGAAATAACAAAAAAAATGACGAAAAAAGTATTAAAAATTAAGAGATTAAATCTTTATTTTAATCGGCAAAGTTATGGGGATGATGCAAAAAATTTTTTAGGGACAATTGGAGGTAAAAAATAAAATGAAAGCGGTTTCGGCAAGGATATCCAGAGGATTAAATCTTGGTTCCTTGCTTATTGTTGCTGACAACAGTGGAGGAAAAATTGCAAGAATTGTTTCTGTAAAAACTGGTAAGAGTAAAAAGGGAAGACAAGGTGCGGCAAAAGTAGCCGACATGGTAAAAGTAAGTATAAGAAAAGGAATTCCTGATATGAAGGGGAAGGTTTTTGATGCTGTAATAATAAGACAAAAAAAATTTTACAGAAGATTAGATGGGGAGAGATTAGGTTTTGAAGATAACGCTGTAGCAATATTAAAGGATGATAAAGGAAATCCAAAGGGAACCCAAATTAAAGGAGCTGTCGCTAGAGAGGTCATGGAACGTTGGCCTTCTGTAGCTAAATTAGCAACAATTATTTATTAAGATGAAAAAAAAATTTAGTACTTCGTGGAAATCCAGTAAACAACCAAGAAAACAAAGAAAATACTTGATTAATGCTCCATTGCATATTAAAAAGAAATTTTTATCATCAAATCTATCTAAAGAATTAAGAAAGAAGTATAAGAAGAGAAACCTTCCGGTAAGAAAAGGTGATACTGTAAAAATAATGAGAGGAAAATTCAAGGGAAAAACCGGGAAGATAATCCTTGTTGACTTAAAACACAAAAAAATAGAAGTGGAAGGAATTCAAATAAAAAAACAGGATGGTTCAAAAGTTAATTTAAAATTAGAACCATCAAATCTACAAATTATAGAATTAAATACAGAAGACAAAAAAAGAAAGCTATTTTCAGATAACAAAAATAAAGAAAATAAGTAAAAATGCACCTCAAAAGACAAAAATCCCCAAAAAGCTGGCCCATACATAGAAAAGGGACCAAATATGTAGTTAGACCAAGTTCCAACATAAATAAAGGGATTCCTTTATTAATTGTATTAAGGGATTTATTAAAAATTGCTAAAAGAAGAAAAGAAGTAAAAAGAGCTATTTATATGAAACAAATACTCATAAATAATAAATTAGCTAAAGATGAAAAAAATAGCCTATTTTTATTTGATACGCTTACTATCATCCCACTAAAAAAAAGTTATAGAATCGAAATTTTGGAAAATGGCAAAATTGGGTTGAAAGAAATAAAAGATAACGAATCAAAATATAAGATATCTAAGATAATTAATAAAAAAATTTTGAAGGGTAACAAAACACAACTAAATCTTCTAGATGGAAGAAATTTTCTCTCTGAAATAAAGTGTAATGTAAATGATTCCGTTATTATAGATTTTGATAAGAATAAAATAGAGAAATGCATACCATTACAGGAAAAATCGCAAGTTTTTGTATTTTCTGGTAGATATGCTGGACAGCGGGGGAGTGTTATTAAAATAGATAAAAAAAATAAAATGGCCGAAGTGGTTATTGGAAATCACAAAGCGAATATCTTAATTAAAAAGATTATAGCTTTAGAGTAAAATGAATAATATTTTTAACAAGATGAGAGAGATTAAATTAGAAAAAGTTGTATTAAGTGTAGGAGGAACAGCAGAAAATTTAGAAAGAGGGGTGAAACTCTTAAAACTTCTCTCAGGAAGAAAGCCAGCAAAAATAAAAACCAAAAAAAGAATCCCTTCTCTTGGAATAAGACCAAATCTCGAAGTTGGAACTGTTGTTACAATAAGGAAAAATCCAGAAGAAATATTAAAAAAAATGCTAGCTACAAAAAATAATATTTTAAAAAAAAGTCAAGTTAGTGAGAATACTTTTTCTTTTGGTATAAAAGAATATATAGAGATCCCGGGGGTTGAATACCAAAGGGACATTGGAATTATTGGTTTAGATGTAACAGTTACGTTCAAAAGAAGTGGGAAAAGAGTAAAATTAAAAAAAATAAAATCTGGAAAAATTCCTAAAAAACAAAACGTTTCAAAAGAAGAGATAATAAAATACATGGAGGAAAATTTCAAAACAAAATTTGTTTAAATTAAAATGACGGCAAGTGATTGGAAAAAAATTATAAAGCAAATTAAGGATAAACCTGAAAAAATGCAGAAATTTTTAAAACATAACAAACCAAAAGAAAGAAAAACTGGCATATCAAAGAGAAAGTGTGAACGATGTGGGCGCTTTGGAGCCCATATCGGATCTTATGGATTGAATTTATGCAGGCAGTGTTTTAGAGAAATAGCAGAAGAACTTGGATTCAAAAAATATAGTTAAATAAAAATAAAAATAAAATGTCACAAGATGTTATCTCTGATGCATTGAACATGATTATGAATGCAAAAAAGGCACGTAAAAATGAAGTAGTTGTAAAAAGGATTTCTAAGTTATTAATTGAAATATTAAAAATAATGAAAAAAGAAGGGGTAATAAAAAAGTATAAGATCAAACCAAAAGAACATTCTATTGAGATTACTCTTGGTGAATTTATAAAATGTAAGGCAATAAAACCAAGATTTACCGTTAAAAAGAATCAAATTGAAAAGTATCGAAGAAGATATCTGCCCTCAAGGGATCTTGGAACCATTATAATATCAACAAATAAAGGTTTAATGACTCATATAGAAGCCATAAAAAATGGAATTGGGGGGAGCTTAATAGCTTATTTCTATTAAAATGAAAAAAGAAATTTACCAAGAAATAAAGATACCTGAAAATGTTGAAGTAGAAATAAATGAAAATAAGGTTAGAATAAAAGGGCCACTAGGAGAGATTGAAAGAAGTTTTGATACAGAAGGAATTGAACTCAAAACTGACAATAATAAGATAATTATTGGGGATAAAAAAGCCACAAAAAATAAAAAGAAAAAAATAAACACCATAAAGGCCCATATAAAAAATATGATTATGGGTGTACAAAAAAAATTTGAATACAAATTAAAAATTTGTTTTAATCATTTCCCAATAACTGTTGAAATAAAGGGTAAAGAAGCATTTATCAAAAATTTCTTAGGAGAAAGAGCGCCAAGAGTGACTCCTATACCGGATGGGGTTGATGTTGAAATTGATAAAGATATAATAATAGTGAGATCTATCGATAAAGAGCTTGCTGGACAAACTGCTGCAAATTTTGAAATCGCAACAAAAATAAGAAATAAAGATAGGAGAATATTTCAAGACGGCATTTTCATAATAAGTAAAGCTGGAGAGGATTCAGAATGACAAAATTTTTGAGAAGAACCTGGAATAGATACTCCAAACTTGGAAAAGGTAGAAAGAAAAAACAGAAATGGAGAAAACCTAAAGGAAGGGATAACAAAATGAGAGAAAAAAGAAGGGGATATCCAAAAACAGTAAGCATAGGCTATAAAGGAGGACATTCTGAAAGAAAAAAAATTAAAGTTGTTTATAATTTAGATGATTTAAAAAATATACAAAAAGGAGAATTTATTGTTTTGGGTAAACTTGGGAAAAAGAAAAAAATAGAAATATTGAATAGAGCCCTAGAAAAAGGGATCAAATTTCAAAATATCAACATAAAAAAATTCTTGAAAAAATTTGAGGTTAATGAAGGTAATAAAGAGAATAAAATAACTGCGGTAAAATGAACCTTAGAAAAAAAAAGGAATTAGTTAAGAAAACTTTTGGTGTAGGGAAGGATAGGATAATATTTTTAGAATCAAGATTGAACGACATAAAAGAAGCTATCACAAAGCAAGATATAAGGGATTTGTATAAGGATGGTGCTATAATAATTAAAAGTGTAAAGGGTAGAAGAAAGGTAATAAAAAAACATAAGAAAAAAGGTGTTGGAAAAATCAGAAAAAAAATCAAAGATAGAAAAAGAAGATATGTTCTGCTTGTAAGAAAACTTAGAAAATATCTTTCTAATCTAAAAAGAGAGGGGAAAATATCTAAAGAAGATATTAAAAAATTGAGAAAAAAAATAAGAAACAAGGAATTTAAAAGTAAAGCTCAGCTTAAAGAGTATATAGAGGGAATAAAAGTATGAAAAAAACACAAAAAAGAAGAAGACGAGAAAAAAAAACAGATTATTCAAAAAGAATAAATTTACTTAAAAGCCAGTCTCCTCGGATAATTTTTAGAAAAACAAATAGATATATTATTTGTCAATATGTTTTGAGTAAAGAAGCCCAAGATATCATAAAAAAAAGTTTTAATTCAAGAGAACTCTTAAAGTACGGATGGCCCAAGGAATTTCAAGGAAGTTTAAAATCTTTACCAGCTGCATATCTTACTGGATTTATTATTGGAAAAAAAATAAGTAAAGAAAAGGAAAGTTCACCTATTGTTGATGCTGGGATGAATAGAATTATACCTAAAAATAGATTTTTTGCTTTCTTGAAAGGATTAAAAGATTCCGGAGTCAATGTAAAATGCGATGAAAAATTTTTTCCTGATGAATTTAGAATTTCTGGAAGACATTTAAAAAGAGATTTTTCCAAAATTTTTTTAGAGATTAAATCAAAAATACAAAAAGAATAAAAATGAAAAATAAAAAAAATAAGGATTTTGAAGATATCAAAAAAACTATAGAAGCGTATAAATCATACTCAGAAGAAGATATTGAAAAGAAAGCAAAGGATGTAAAAAAAGTCACAGAAGAAATGTTAGATGAAGAAATTAAAAAAGAAATTGCCTCTGAAGAAAAAGAAAAATTAGAAAAAATAGAAATTTTAGAAAAAGAAGATTTGGAAGAATATCCTGAAGAAAAAGAATTAATCCCATTAACACAAAAAGAACAAATTCTTTCTGCATGGGAGCCTAAAACAAAGTTGGGAAGGGATGTTAAAAATGGAAAAATAAAGAATATTGATGAAATTCTTGATTCAGGTAAAAAAATTCTTGAAGAACAAATAGTTGATTCGCTCTTGGATATTAAAATAGAATTAGTTTCTATTGGGCAATCTAAAGGAAAATTTGGTGGTGGAAAAAGAAGGATATGGAGACAGACTCAAAAGAAAACAAAAGAGGGGAATGTTCCTGTTTTTTCTGCAATGGCAATAGTTGGCGATGAAAATGGACATGTTGGAATAGGTGTGGGAAAAGCTAAAGAAACACTTCCTGCAAGAGACAAAGCAATAAGAAATGCTAAATTGAACATTATAAAAATAAAAAGGGGGTGTTCTAGCTTTGATTGCCTTTGTTCAGAATTACATACATTACCTTTTAAAGTTATGGGAAAAGAAGGAAGTGCTAGAGTAACTTTAATCCCGGCTCCTCAAGGAGCTGGACTCGTAGCCGGTAATGAACTTAAGAAAATTTTAAAGCTTGCTGGAATAAAGGATATTTATACAAAAACATTTGGTAAAAGAAAAACAACTTTTAATTTTATAAAGGCGTGTTTTGACGCATTAAAAAAAACAAATTTAAAAAAAGAATAAAATGATCTGTGTTATAAGAATTAGAGGAAGAGTTGGATTAGATAAAAAAATAGAAGAAACACTTAGTAGGTTAAGGCTTAGAAAAAAGTATTCTTGTATTGTTATAAATCCTAAAAAAGAACAGTTGGGCATGATCTATAAAGTAAAAGATTTTGTTGCTTTTGGTGAAATAAGTAAAGAAGTTTTTGAAAATCTTATAGAAAAAAGAGGACAATTAATTAATAAAAATAAAAAATTGGATGTAAAAAAAATAGTTGAAGAAATAGAAAAAGGAAAAAAATATGAAGAACTTGGACTAAAACCGTTTTTTAGACTTCACCCGCCTCGAAAGGGTATAAAAAGCAAGGCGCATTTTCCAAAAGGGGTACTTGGAAATAACGGAAAAGAAATAGATAAATTAGTTAAGAGAATGTTATAAAATGCCATTAAAAAAAATAAAAAAAAGAAAAAAGGTATCAAGGATGAGGGGTAGTGGAACACATGGAGGTGGGGCCAGAAAGAAAAGAAAAAAGTCTGGCCATCGCGGTGGAGCAGGTATGGCTGGAACCGGAAAAAGAGCTGACCACAAAAAAACTCTTATAACTGCTTTATATGGACATGGATATTTTGGTAAACAAGGAATCACGAGTAAAAAAACAGAAAAAGATAGAAGAAAAAGGATAAGCATTGAACATATTGAACTAAACCTAGAAAAATTTGGAAAAAAAACAGATAAGGGGTGGGAAATAAATCTTCCTGAATACAAAATTCTTGATGGAAAAAAAGATTATGAGATAAAAAATAAATTAATCATAAAAGCAAAAGAAGCTTCTTCCTCAGTAATTGAAAAAATAAAGAAAGTTGGGGGGGAAATCTCTTTATTAGAAAAAAATAAGAAGAACTCTCTAAAGGAAAATAACATCGAAAATAAAAGAGAATTGGTAGAAGTATAAATTCCAATTAAATAAATAATCATAAAATTATTAACAGTTTATAAAAATTGTAAAAATAAATTTTTTATTTAAGAAAAATGGCGGAATTAAAAAATATTTTTAGTCTTATCCCTGAAATAAAAAAGCCTGATGAAAAAAAACTTAGTTTCAATGAAAAGGCAAAATGGACGCTTATTGTTCTTATCTCTTTTTTTATTCTTGCAAATATACCCCTTTTTGGACTCTCTGAAAATGCTTTATCTCATTTCGAATTTTTAGCAATAATACTAGGAACTGATTTTGGGAGTATTATATCCTTAGGTATAGGACCAATTGTAATGGCTTCTATCATACTTCAACTTTTAACAGGTTCAAAAATAATTGATATAGATACGACGTCTGAAGAAGGAAAAAAGTTTTTCCAAGGATTGCAAAAGTTATTGGTATTCTTTTTTATAATATTTGAATCACTTGTTTATGTATTGATGGGGGGATTGCAGGCTGCTCCTGGTTTTACTGGTATTTTAATAGCACAATTAATACTTGGGGGTTTTCTTATTTTTTATATGGATGAACTAACAACCAAATGGGGTTTTGGTTCTGGAGTAAGTTTATTCATAGCAGCGGGAGTTTCTTGGAGACTTATAACAAGTGCTTTTCAATTCATTGACTTACAAGGAAGAAATTGTCTTCTTAGCTTTAATACAACTCCCTGTTCTGGAAAAGTTCTAGTTTTTATACAGGCATTAATCAATCAATATCCTACAGAACTAATTTCATCTGCAGCAGCAATTATTATAACAGTAATCATTTTTTTAATTGTTGTTTGGGCCCAAAGCCTAAAGGTTGAAATTCCACTTTCATTCGGAAGAATAAGGGGTTATGGAATAAAATGGCCTCTATCATTTTTCTATGCTTCTGTTATACCAGTAATTCTTACCGCTGCTCTTGTTGCGAATATTCAATTATTTGCTGGAATAATAAGTAACGCCGCTGCTCCTTGTATTTCTGGACTTGAATGTGTGGGAAAAGCAAAAATTGCTTCTTATTTTACTTGGATTGGAGTTTTTTCTGGAGGGCAGCCAATATCTGGTCTTGCTTTTTGGTTAGGAAGTACTAATCTAACAGAATTAATAATCCGCGGGGGATTTTTGCCTATATATATAATTCAA
The DNA here is from genome assembly GCA_038869535.1 of Candidatus Pacearchaeota archaeon. GTDB lineage: Archaea > Nanobdellota > Nanobdellia > Pacearchaeales > GW2011-AR1 > ASMP01. The sequence goes on along the minus strand of JAWCQY010000003.1, from coordinate 5,617 downwards.
GGTATAACACACACCCTATTTTTTATGTTTTTTTCTACTCTATTTGCTATTTTTTGGGTTAAAACATCTGGAATGGACTCTAGATCTCAAGCGCAGAAAATTATATCTGGAGGGCTTCAGGTTCCGGGTTTTAGGCAGGATGAAAGAATTTTAGAGAGTATACTTGATAGGTATATTATGCCTTTGACAATAATGGGAGGATTGGCTATTGGTTTTCTTGCCTCTATAACAAATCTTCTCGGTGCCTTGGTATCTGGAACTGCCATACTCCTAGTTATAATGATCATGTTCCAATTTTATCAAAATATTGCGCAACAACATCAAATGGATATGCATCCATTAGTAAGGAAATTTGTAGCTTAATTTAAAAGATGTTAAAATTGCTTAAATAAATCTATTGGGATTAACTAACTTTAAAAACTCGGAATCACTTAAATAAAAAATGGATAAACAAGGAAAAGAAAGAGGTTTTAGGGGAGTCTTTTTAGTGATGTTTTTATCCCTATTGATAGTTTCTTTCTGGGACAAATTTCCTCTTATAAAAAATATTGCACACTCTATTTTAGATCCTACTATAGGGTTTCTTCTCAAATTAAATTTAATCTGGGGGATGATAATTGTTGTTTTTATTATGTCTCTTATTATGACTCTCGCGCAAAAATATGGAACAGATCAAGGAACACTAAGAGAGCTTAAAAAAGAGCAAAAAAGACTTAATGAGGAATCAAAAAAATTTAGAGATGATCCACAAAAAATGATGGAATTTAATAAAAAAATTATTCCGATGAGTATGCAAATGTTTAAGTTAAGTATGCGCCCTTTGATATATACTGCTATTCCCTTAATACTTTTTTTTAGATGGTTTACGGATTTTTTTAATAATGAGGGTAATCCTCTATTTTTTGGATTCCTTAGTTGGTTTTGGTTTTATCTTATAGCTTCTATCATTTTCAGTTCAATTTTTAGAAAGATAATGGATGTTGTCTAAGGTAAAATGGAAATAAGCAAAGAATATGAGGAGATTTTGTTTAAATTAAGCATGTTTGAACAGCATGCGAAATTTATTCAACAACAACTTAGAACTATTGAAGAGGATCTTATAGATTTAAATTCGCTTTACTTTGGACTAGATGAGCTTAAAAATTCTAGAGAAAAGGAGATTCTTGCTCAAATAGGAAGGGGAATTTTTATTCGATCAAAGATTCTTTCGGAAGATTTAATTGTTAATGTTGGGGGGAAAAGTCTTGTTAAAAAAAATATTTTAGAAACCAAAAAAATAATAAAAAAGCAAATTGAAAATTTAGAAGAAATAAAAAAAAATTTGGAAAGTGAACTTGAAGAGATTAGTAGTGAAGTTAAAAAAATAGTTTCTTAAAAATTGGAAATTGATAGCTTTTTATATTCATACTTATTTTAAATAATATGAAAGAAATTAAAAAAAAGGAGAAGTTTAAAAAAATTGTTGAGGATATAAAAAAAATTAAGATTCAGGGGGCAAGTAACGTTGCAAAAAGCGCATTAATGGCTTATTATCTCTTTCCATCAAAAAAATCAAAGGAGATTCTTATGAAATCAAGACCAACAGAACCGATGATGTTTCGTGTTCTAAATTTAGCAGACAAAATCCCAAGAGAAAAAATTTTAAAACATTTTGAAGAAGCTCAAGATAAAATAAATAGATATTCTTTAAATATAATAAAAAATGGAGACATTATAATCACTCATTGTCATTCTACAAATGTGTTAAAGGCACTTATTTATGCGCATAAAAAAGGAAAAAAATTTTTAGTTTATAATACTGAAACAAGACCCATTTATCAAGGAAGAAAGACGGCATTGGAATTAAAAAGGGCTGGAATAAAGGTTACAATGTTTATTGATTCTGCTATTGAAGTAATGCTTAAAAATAAAGATAATAAAGGAGATTTTCATACAAAAAAAATTTTTATAGGTGCTGATGCGCTTCTTAAAAATGGTATTATAAACAAAATTGGGAGTGGGATGATTGCTAAAATAGCAAGCCTACACAAGATTCCATTTTATATCATTGCAGATTCTTGGAAATTTACAAAAAAAAATATTCCTATTGAATCTAGGCATATAAATGAAATCTGGGATAAAGCTCCAAAAAATATAAAAATAAAAAATCCTGCGTTTGAATTTGTGTCTAAGAAATATATTTCAGGAATTGTAACAGAATTTGGATTTATGAAATATAATGATTTTATAAAAAAGGTTAAAAAATATAATTTTTAATAAGATATTTTTAATTATTAAATTGTTATGAAAGAATAACCATATATCTAATGGATTATTTGTTAAAACTTAAATTTAATAATTTTGGACATATCAACATTTAAAAATTATATTTTTTTCTTTTATATATGCTCGAAAGTATTGTTAATCCAAAAAAGATGGAGAAGGGTCCATGGAAAATGTTTTTTGTTGGTTTGGTTTATGCTGCCCTTTCTCTTTTACTTGTTAAATGGTTTTTTATTAATGATATTGTTTTATCACAATATGCCGGAATGATTGTCGTTTTATTTTGCGTAATGTTTTCCCTTCCGTTTATATTTTATGTTATAAAACAAGAAGAGTATGAAGACGAAGAAGTTTTTGGATTTTGGGAAGTTTGGAGAATCCATAAAGATGCGATTTATTCTTTTATGTGGCTTTTTTTTGGTTTTGTAGTTGCTTTTTCATTTTGGTACATATTTTTACAAGATTCTAATCTATTTAATGCACAAATAGAAACATACTGTAGAATAAACTCCGGGGGTGATATAAAAAATTGTGTCAAAGGGTATAGTTTTGAATCTTTAAAAGGCACTGGTACTGGTGCTGTAACAAAAGAGGTAAGACTTCTCTCTATAATAGAAAATAATGTTTATGTAATGATATTTACACTTCTTTTCTCATTAATATTTGGAGCTGGAGCTATATTTATTCTTGCTTGGAATGCGTCTGTTATTTCAGCGGCAATTGTAATTTTCACAAAGTACTCTATAGAAAATATTCCATTTGGAATTGCAAGATACATGATTCATGGTTTTCCTGAAATTGCTGCTTATTTTATAACTGCATTAGCTGGAGGAATTTTTGGGGTGGGTATTTTAAGAAATGGTATAAATGGAAAAAGATTTTTTCATGTTCTTGAAAATGTTGTAATTCTTCTTTTTATAGCAATAATAATTCTTTTATTTGCGGCAATTATAGAGGTTTATTTTACTCCTTTATTTTTTAGTTAATCTAACAAAATGCTATTATTTACATAATAATATTAAAATTGATTAATGAAATTCTTTTCTATAAAGTTTAAAAATTATAAAAACATAGTTAGAAAATGGTGAATATTTTTCTAATTTTATCTTTTTTTATTAGCTTTTTTCTTACATATATTACAATTCCTTTCTGGATTAGAAAAGCTAAGAAAGTAGGATTAATTTGGGAAGACATGAATAAATGGGGGAAGCCTAAAAATGTAGCTGGATCTGGGGGGATTGTTGTGGTAATGGCCTTTGTTGTTGGTGTTTTATATTATATAGCGATCAGAACCTTTTTGATAAAAGAACCAAATTCTATAAATCTTGAAATTTTTGCCTTACTTAGCGTTGTTCTTATCTTATCTTTAGTTGGAATAATTGATGATTTATTGGGTTGGCATAATAAAGGACTTTCAAAAAGAACAAGGATTTTGCTTGCTTTTGTGGCTTCAATACCTCTTGTAGTTATAAATGCAGGAAGTTCTGTTATGAATATGCCTTTTTTGGGGGATTTTGATTTTGGAATTTTATACCCATTAATTCTTGTACCTCTTGGGGTTGCTGGTGCAACAACAACTTATAATTTTTTAGCTGGTTATAACGGATTAGAAACGAAACAGGGAATCATCATTCTTGGTTTTTTGTCTTTTGTTGCTTATATAACCGGAAATTCATGGCTTAGTGTTGTTGGACTTATAATGGTTACAGCACTTATCGGTTTTTATATATTTAATAAGTATCCTGCAAAAGTCTTTCCTGGTGATTCATTAACCTGGGCGATTGGAGCATTAATCGCTGGAATGGCAATACTTGGGAACTTTGAAAAAATAGCGTTTTTTGTTTTTATTCCTTATATTCTTGAAACCGGGTTGAAACTTAGAGGAAAACTAGAGAAACAAAGTTTTGGAAAACCTAATAAGGATGGAAGTCTTGAAATGCCTTATAGTAAAATATATGGTTTGGAACATCTCTCCATCTGGATTTTAAAAAAAATAAGAAAAGATGGAAAAGCCTATGAAACTCACGTTGTCTGGCTTATTAATATCTTCCAGTTATTTTTGATAATAATCGCGTGGATTATTTTTTTTTAAAAGATAGTTTTTTAAGTCAAAACGGTTTATTAGGGTAATGGAAAGTGAAAAAAATAATCCTGAGGAGATTCATATTAATCTATCCTTTTTTAAAAGTATATTCATAAAAAATAATTTTACTCTATGGTTTTCTATATTTACTTTTATATCACTTTTGATAACCATATCATCTTTACTTAATATATCTCTGGGGCTAAATTATATAAATAATATTGCCCAATTGTTTAATTCCTATACGTGGATTATTTTAACATTAATGCTTGCTTCTTCCACTACTCTGGCTTATTATGAAAAATATAACTTGATGTTTATTCCAATTATGATTTGGCTTTTAATTACTACTGCACTTGTGAGAACTTCAAACATAGATAATTTAAAAAATGTTGCAACTGGAGATTGGACTTTGGGGCCTGACCTTGACCCTTTTTTATATTTAAGACTCGCGGGGGATATAGTAAATGGAAATCTACAAAACCCTGATATGATGAGGGGGGCTCCTTTAGGATCAGATAATTATGCGCGCACGGTCATGATGCCTTTTGCTTTAGCTTATATGTATAGATTATTTTCAATGTTTTCTGATTCTGTTTCTTTGACCTACACGGCAATAATTGCTCCGGTCATTTTTTTCTTAATTTCATTAATTTGTTTTTTCTTTTTTATTTATGTTCTCTTCTCATTTAAGTTTTCAAAAATTAAATCGCTTATTATTGCAACAATCGCGAGCTTTCTTTATGCTTTTGTTCCGGATATGCTACATCGAACCGTCGCGGGAATCCCTGAAATTGAGAGTCTTGGAATGGTTTGGTTTTGTCTTGCATTCTTATTTTTTACTTTAGCTTGGAAACAAGAATACCCCCCAGAAGGTAACTTCTTATCGAAATTAAAAAACAACAAAAAAATAATTAGTTATGGTTTACTTTCTGGCTTATTTAGTGGGGCGATGTTATGGACATGGGGGGGATACAAGTATATCTATCTTGTTATTGTATCCGCCAGTTTCTTAATTTTTTTATTTGAAAAAGAAAAAGCAAAAAATTTTATGATATATTTATCATGGTTTTTTCCAGTGATTATCTTAGAAATTTTGAGGGCAAATGTTTCTACAGGAAATATAACAAATGTATTTTTTTCTATAACCGATTCTGGATTAGCTATAGGCATGTTTTCTTTAATTGTTGTGGATTTATTATTGTTCAAAACAAAACTTAAAAACAAATTCAATCTTGAAAAAATTGAATTTCCAAAAACAATTATTACAAT
>JAWCQY010000002.1:0-48462 GCA_038869535.1 Candidatus Pacearchaeota archaeon | reverse complement strand
CCGGACTTCATGATAAAAATCCAATAAAATACAAAGATGCAAAGCTTATTAAGAAAATTTCTTGGGAAAAATTTTCTAAAATGGCCCACTCTATAAAATTTAAACCTGGACAACACTTTATTCTAGACCAAATGGCTTCTAATGTAATAAAAAAATATAAAATCAAAACATACATCATTGGTAAAGATTTAAAACAACTCCAAAGAATACTCTATAACAAATCTTTTAAGGGGACAATAATTTCTGGATGATTTTAAGCCAGATTATAAATATATAAATAATTTATAAATGAAATATAATAATCCCATAATATATAAGTAATAAGATGAATAAATATACCATAATAAATGAAACAGAATTTTTAAAAGCAAGGGACAAGATTAAAAAAGCTCAAAAAGAGGGGAAATTTATTATATTTTCAAGTCGGGACGACGAACTAAATAGAAAAGTTCTAGAGAAAGAAAGAATCGATGTTCTTTTACTCTCTCTTTCTAAAAGAAAAGATTTCCAAAAACAAAGAAACTCTGGATTTAATCAAGTTATGGCAAAACTTGCCCAAAAGAAAAAGATTATAATAGGAATAGATATAGATGAAATAATCAAAGCAGAAAAAAAAGAAAAGATAGAAATTTTGGCTAGAATAAGACAAAATATAAAAATCTGTAAAAAAAACAAGATAAGAATGATCTTTTTTTCCGAAAAATATCAAAATGAATATAATTTAAAATCTCTTGGTTTAGTTCTAGGGATGCCTACATGGATGACAAAAAATTTGATATTAAAAAATGAAGAACAGTCCAAAGATAGAGATTTAGAAATCCTTTTAACTATCAAATTTTTTTAACATAGTGAGGAATAATTATAAAATGTTTAAGGATATAAACAAAACGCTTGATTCCCTGAGTCCAAATGAAAGAAAAATTTTACCTTATTTAGAAGAAAAAAGCATAACTGAAATTTGTAAGAAATCTAACTTAGATAGCGTTTCCGTGATAAGGTCTCTTGAGTATTTAAAGAATAAAGGGGTTGTTCAAGTTTCAATTTCACAAGAGAAAATTGTGGATATGGGAATTAATGGGATCCTATATAAAAAAAAGGGTCTCCCAGAAAGAAGGCTTCTCAACATATTAAACGAAAAAAGAATCATCGAATTAAATGATGCAAAGAAACAATCTAATCTATCTGAAGACGAATTTAAAGCTTCTTTGGGAATCTTAAAGAAAAACAATCTCATAGAATTAAAAAATGGTAAAGTAATTTTTAGTGCAGACAAAGTAGAAATAGCCAGAAAACTTCCGGCAGAGATTTTTTTAGAATCATTACCGCTTGATTATGAATCAATGAATAAAGAACAAAAAGATATTTTTGATTCTCTAAAAAAAAGGAAAGAAATTATTAAAGTTGAAGAAAAAAAGATTGTAAATATAAATGTTACAGAATTTGGTAAAAAAATAATAGAGTCTCTAGAAAAATTAAATGGAAACTTAATAGAACAAATAACCCCCCAAATTTTAATAAAGGATTCTTTATGGAAAGGAAAAAAATTTAGGAGATATGACGTCTCATTACCAGTTCCTTCAATTTACGGGGGTAAAAGACATATTATCTCTCAAGCTGCTGATTATGCGAGAAAAATATGGATAGAAATGGGGTTTCAAGAAATGAACGGAGATATGATTCAGACTTCATTCTGGAATTTTGATTCTTTGTTTACTGCACAAGATCACCCTGTTAGAGATATGCAAGATACTTTCTTTTTTAGAAAAACAGCAGAACTTCCAAATAAAAAAATTGTAAAGTTGGTAAAAGAGAGTCATGAAAAGGGTGTTTCTGGTAGCAAAGGTTGGGGGTATAAGTGGAATGAAGAAGAATCAAAACGTCTTGTATTAAGAACACATACTACATGTCTCTCTGCAAAAACACTTGCTAATTTAGACTTTAATCAGATCCCAAAGAAATTTTTTGCTTTAGGCCGTTGTTTTAGAAATGAAACTATTGATTGGAGTCATGGCTTCGAATTTAATCAAACAGAAGGAATTGTAATAGACCTAAACGCCAACTTTAGACATCTTTTGGGTTACTTAAAAGTATTTTTTTCAAAGATGGGTTTCGAAAAAATAAGATTTCGTCCTAGTTATTTTCCTTATACCGAACCTAGTGTCGAGATAGATGTTTTTAATCCAGAAAAAAAAATTTGGTTAGAACTTGGGGGTGCAGGAATTTTTAGGCCAGAAGTTGTTGTCCCGTTATTAGGAAAGAATATCCCGGTACTTGCTTGGGGCCCGGGATTTGACAGAATGATAATGAATTATTATGGAATAAAAGATTTAAGAGATTTGTATAAAAATAATCTAAATCAAATAAGAAAGATGAAATTTTGGATTAAATAAAAGATGGCGGTAATTAGTTTTAACAAAAAACAATTTGAGGAAGATATAGGAACCTTAAATGAGGATATTCAATCAAAAATCTCAATGTTTGGAACTCCTATCGAAAGCATAACAGAAAATGAAATTCAACTAGAAATTTTCCCAAATAGGCCGGATCTTTTATCCTATCAAGGATTTAAAAGAGCATTTCTTTCTTTTTTAGGCAAAAAAACTGGGTTTAGGGATTATAAGGTTAATAAACCTGAAAAGGATTATGAAGTGATAATTGACTCTTCTGTTAAAGATATAAGACCATTTACAGCATGCTCAATAATAAAGGACCTTGATTTGAATAACGAAAGAATAAGAGAGATTATTGAAATGCAGGAAAAATTGCATTTAACAATTGGAAGAAAAAGAAAAAAATTGGCAATCGGCATTTATCCCCTAGAAAAAATAAAACTTCCAATAACTTTTTTAGCTATTGAACCGGATAAAATAAAATTCATACCTCTGGAAATGGATAAAGAACTTTCTGGACTTGAAATTTTACAAAAACATCCTGCTGGAAAAGAATATTCTCACCTACTCGCGGGAAAAGCAAAGTTTCCTATTTTTGTAGATTCTACAAACCAAATTTTGAGTATGCCCCCCATAATAAATTCTCAAACAACAGGAAAAATAACTACAAAAACGAAAGATGTTTTTATTGAGTGTTCTGGTTTTGATTTTGAAATTTTAAAAAAGTGTTTAAACATAATAGTAACCTCTTTAGCTGATATGGGGGGTAAGATATATCAGATGAACCTAAAATATAAAAGAAAAGAATTAACCCCGGATTTAACCCCTGAAAAAATGAAAATATCTCTTGAAAACACAAATAAACTCCTTGGTTTAGAGCTGAAAGAAAAAGATCTTAAAAATCTAATTGAAAAAATGGGTTTTAGTTACTGTGATGGTGTTGTTTCTATTCCGGCATGGAGAGTGGATATCCTCCATGAAGTAGACATAATTGAAGATATTGCGATTGCTTATGGATATGATAAGTTTATCCCGCAATTGCCATCAATACCAACAACTGGAGAAGAAAATAAAAAAGAAGTCATAAAAAGGAAAATTGCCGAAATTTTGATTGGGCTTGGATTTATTGAAGTTTTAAACTACCACCTTACAAATAGAAGGAATCAAAGAGAAAAAATGAATCTTTCAGAAAAAGAACCGTTAATTGAAGTAGAAGCTTCAAAGAGTGAATATAATGTTTTAAGAGAAAACTTGAGTCATTTACTCTTAAAAAACTTTTCCGAGAATGTTGATTCAGAATACCCCCAAGAAATTTTTGAATTGGGAAAAATATTTTTTCAAGATGGAGATAAAATAAAGGAAAAAGAATCTCTTGCCATAGGAATAGCCCCAGGAAACTTTACTAGAATAAAACAGATACTTGAATATCTTTTTAAGATGATTGATAGAAACATAAACATAAAAGAATCAGAAAAAACACCACCTTATCTAATCGATGGAAGAACTGTTGATATCATATTTAAAAATAAAAAAATTGGGGTTATGGGGGAAACACACCCGAAAATTCTCCAAAATTGGAAAATAAAAATGCCTATTTCATTGCTTGAAATTGAAATTGATGATATTCTAGAAAGCTTTGAATGATTCAGCCAAAATATTTCTTAATATTACCCCCTTCATTATAACCATCATCCTTACTAACCCTATCAATTATTTTAAGAATATCTTTTTTTATTCTCTGCCAACTCTTATAATAATCCTTTATCAAATCTGCCTCATTTTTTTCATTAAATTTTAAATCTAATTTTATAAAAGAAATTTCAAACTTGATTAATTCTTTATATATACTAAATATTTTATTTTTTTCATCTTTATTGAGAGATTTTACCAAAAAAAGAATAAACATCGAAGAATTAACAGGATTTATAATGTTCTCAAAAAATTTCATATAATTAAAAAATTTATCACCAATAATCTTTCTTATCTCCCTTATTAAGAAATCCGTCTCGAATCTTGCAGCTTTTTCAATTCCAAAATCTTCATTAAGCTCATCAAAAGTTGGAAGAGAATATTTTTTCTTTAAGATTTCATAATTTTCTTTCAACTTTTCTAAACTTATCCTACGTCCTTTCATTTTATTTATTCATAGATATAATAAAGCCTGTGCTGAGAATTGAACTCAGGACCCCCACATTACCAATGTGGTGCTCTAACCAATCTGAGCTACACAGGCTTTAAATATGCCTTTTTATGTTTTTCTTGTATAAAAATGTTAATATAATTTATCAATATTATTTAAATAATTATTGATACCCATTAATTCTTTAAGATATTGTTTTTTAAGAAAAAGTCATTTTTATTTTTTATTAAAATGTTTATATTTGATCGCTTACTTTTTTAACAATAGAAATTAGATTTTTCAAATAAAAATTTTTATTTACTATTTGATTTAAGAATGGCCAAAACAATCAACGCGATAAGAATTGCAAGGGACAAAAATCCAAGTATTACAGAAATTATACCAAAGAAATTTTTAAACAATTCATTTGTAGTAAGATTATAAAGAGCAAAAGAAAAAAGGAATAATATAAAAAATAAAATAAAATTTCTCCATGCGAGGTCTAGTCTATCCCTAAGCCTAATCGGAACTTTATTCGATAAACTTTTCTTTCTTTTAGATGCCATTTTAATAATAATGTATTAGGATATATAGTTTTTAAAACTTATGTTAAAGTTTTAGCGAGTTTTTTTATTCTTATAAATTTAATTTATTATTCACCAAAAATAGGAGATCTTTCAGAAAAATTATTCTCTGGAAGCCACTTAGATTCTACAACATAACCTACTATATTTATGACTTGATCAAAAATCCTTTCAAACCAGGAATAATAGTTATTAAAAAATATCTCCCTATCTCCGGAATCCTTCAAATTTAGATTTAGGTTACTTACAATAAACAATGCAGATATCAAAAAAAATTTTATAACAAGGATAACAAATATTTTCATTATAAAGCTAACTATTTAAATTATTTTTATTTTAAATCATTCCTGTGTCTGACTAGTACTATTAATATTTTTAAGATCCCCCTTCCAATCTTGTTTAAATGCATAAGCAGATATTTTAGCTATATTGGACCCGGCATTTCCAAGCCATCCAACATATAAACTCACTGCAGATTTTATTCCATTTAGATTATTTAAGTTTACTTCTTTACCAGATAAAAAAAGATACCCTGTCAAAAGAAGGAAAGATACCCCAAGTAAAATAAAAATAAAAGCTATCTTTGTCCTAATATTATTCCATTTAAAAAATATAAAAATTAATAAAATGGCAACTAATGCAATTATTAAAAAATTTACCATCTTTTTACCTCAATATTTATATGTAGATTCTTATATAAAAAGTTTACTAATTTGCATAAAATAGATATTTAAAAGCAAAAAATGCATTTAAAGTGATTAATACCCAATTTATTAATTCTTCGGCTTTCCCGCCGGGAACTATTGGACCTTGTGACTTCACTTTAAGTGGCCAAAAAGGATTTGTTCCTAACGTGGTTAAACTATCAAAAAATAAGTGAAATGAATACCCCAAAAAAAACGGAAATGCGAATAGGGGGTAATAAAAGGCCAATAGAACAGAAATAAATATGCATAGAGTATAACTATGCATAAAATTTTTATATGTTTGTGATTTAAAAAATCTTAGAAGATTATACTCTTTTTTTGATAATAGTATTATATCAATATCCGGAATAACACTTGCAATAAGAACTACTGGAAAAAATATAGCTTTATTATTTGAATAAGGTAAGAAATAAAGGGCCACAAACAAACCCAAAAGAATATGAGTTTTCGTGAACATAAATAAAAAAAGAAATCAAGAGATTTAAATTTATGCTTCGTTAGTAATTATGATATAGATTTGATTAAATGATAAATTTTAATAGTCTTTTCTCACTCTATAAACATAGATGATAAAAGCCCCGTAGTATAGCGGTCAAGTATGAGGGACTCTGGCTCCCTAGACCCAGGTTCGAATCCTGGCGGGGCTATAAAAAATTTAAACAAAAATTTTTTGTAACATAAATGTGAAAATCATAAAAAAGGAATAGTTTACTTTTGGGGGATACTACAAAAAATCAGTTTAAATGTGTAAAAATTTTGTGAAATAATTATAACAAGAAATATAGTCAAATCAGAGTTTTATTCTTAATTCGTCAGCCGTCTTAGGGTTTTTATCATGTTGATCTAGTCTTCCTTTTTCTAAACATTCGAAACAAGTATGGATTGTGCCATCTTTTTCTTTTATTATCTTTTTACCCCCGCATTTCTTACATACATTTTCCTCGGTTTCCATATTTTTTTATGTTTTTTTGTATATTTAAGCATTATTAATGTATAAGATAATAATCTTTTATTTAAAAATTTATTTTAATTTAGTTATAAAGAAAATTATTTTAAAAAATAAAGTATATATACATTATAGTAAATTACTTTTTCGCAAATCAAAAATTTTTCCTTTGAAAAAAAGTAAAATTCCATAAATTATAAACTAATGTTATTACAGAAAGAATAACAATATTTTAATAATCTCTTTAATTTTTATGAGGCTGCGAGGATTTGAACCTCGGACCCCTGCCTTATCAGAGCAGTGCTCTAACCAGTCTGAGCTACAGCCTCCTATCAAAAAAAGATTGAAATACCTTATAAGTTTTGTGATTATCTTCTAATTTTATTATGGTCGTATTAAAAATAGTAATTATCTCTCATCTAACTCAAGAACGAGTTTTTCTTTTAATAAGTTGTAACCTTTTATTGGCAGATTTATTGGGATTATTTTATGAAACACCTTTCCTTTTGCAAGAGCTTTTATTTCAATACTATTCTCAAGTTGTGCTATTGAAACATCTTTTATAGATTTTACGCCCGGAAGATTTATCTCATAAATTACTTTATTAGAAAGTCTCTTAATAGTTGTTTCTGGCTCTTTTTTTGGTAAACCCACAAATTTACTGACATTTGATTTTGGTAGTTTAATATTTTTAGTTTTATCTTCTTCTCTTTTTTCTCCTAAATCTTGGGGATCTTCTAAAGGAGTTACCCTAATCTCTGGGGGGTTATTTCCAGAAGCATAAATACTTATCCCTATCCCCTTTGTTATCTTACCTTTTTTTATATTATCATCTAATTTTCCTGATTCTTTAAAATGAACATTAAGACTCTTTATGAGAGAATTAAATAAAGCATTAAAACTTGGAGGGAGTTTTATATCTTCTTCAAAGACAAAGTCATCTCTCCCGAGTAAGCCCCAATCCTCTTCGTCTAAATATTTTTTTAATGATACTCTACAATAAGGACAGAAATTAAAATCCTTTTCTATTTTTTTTCCACAATTTTTACATCTTTTTTTACCGAACATAAAATAATTAATAATTTTTTGTTTAAATAGTTTTCGAGAATAGAAAGCATAGATAAATGCGTCATCCGGGAATTGAACCCGGCCCTAAACCTTGGGAAGGTTTCATTCTACCGATAAACTAATGACGCGTTGTAAATAAAATAGATAAGTTAACTTTTTATAGATATCCTTTTTCTAGTGTTTATGGAAGAGAGAAAAAAATTTTATGTTACAACTGCTATAGATTATGTTAATGCGGAACCACATATAGGACATGCTTATCAAAAGATTATAGCAGATGTTATTGCTAGATGGCATAAGCTAAAAGGTGAAAAAGTATTCTTTCTAACTGGAACAGACGAACACGGACAAAAAATAGCCCAAAGCGCAAAAGAGGCTGGGATGAGCCCGGTGGACTTTGTTAATAAAATATCAAAAAAATTTTTAGATTCTTGGGATAAACTTAATATAAAATATGATAGGTTTATAAGAACAACTGATAAAGATCACGAAAATTTTGTTCAAGAATTCATTAAAGAAATAAAAAATGATATTTATAAAGGTTTTTATGAAGGATTATATTGCGTCGGTTGTGAAAGATTTTATACTGAAAAGGATTTGAATAATGGACAATGTATCTTTCATCCTGGAAAAGAATTAAAGAGGGTTAGAGAAGAGACTTATTATTTTAAATTAAGTAAATACAAAAAAGATTTATTAAAAATTTACAAAGAAAATCCAAATTTTATTTTGCCGCCCGAAAGAAGAAATGAAATTATTAACAGGGTTAAAGAAGGTCTACAAGATTTAAGCATTACAAGAACAAATTTTAGTTGGGGGATTCCTTTCCCATTAGATAAAAAACACGTTGTTTATGTTTGGTTTGATGCTTTATTAAATTATTTGAGTGGAGCTGGAAAAAATCAAGAATTCTGGCCAGCTAATGTCCATTTATTGGGCAAGGATAATGGTTGGTTCCATGCAGTTATATGGCCTGCAATGCTCCTCTCTGCAAAAAAAGAGTTACCAAAAACCGTATTTATACATGGATTTTTAACGTTTAACGGACAGAAAATAAGTAAAAGTCTAGGAAATGTAGTATCTCCAGATTATCTTGTAGAAAAATATGGTGCGGATAGCATTCGTTATTATATCCTAAGGAACTTTGTTTTTGGGGAAGATGGCGATTTTTCAGAAAAAATTTTAATTGAAAGACATAATAACGAACTAGCGGATAAATTAGGTAATCTTGTAAATCGAGTTGCAGTGTTGGTAGAGAAATATGGAACTGAAAAGACAGAAAATAAACTAATAAAAAATTTAGATTTTAAAAAGATAGATAGATTATTTGAGAATTATCAGTTTGATAAAGTTCTCAATGAAATTTTTAGTTTTATTGATAGGTGTAATGAATATGTCCAAAATAAAAGATTATGGGAAACAAAAGATAAAAAAGCACTATTTGAATTAGTTGAATGCATAAAAGAAATTGCGAAACTCCTCTCTCCATTTATCCCAGAATCGAGTGAAAAAATAATAAAACAGTTTAAGTTAAAAGAAATAAAAAAGTCTAAAATTTTATTTAAAAAATTTTGATTATCTTATCTTACTTCCAAGCTCAATATCATCCGTATCTGGTTTCAAAAGGTGAACATGTTCCTCGTCACTACTAACAGCAGCAAGGAGCATCCCTTGACTTAAAATTCCCTTAAAATTTTTAGGTTCAAGATTTGTAAAAACGATACAAATTTTATCTTTTAATTTTTCAGGAGTATAATATTTCTTAAGCCCCGCAACCAAAGTCCTCTTCCCTAAGTTTTTCCCAAGATCAATAGTAAGCTTGTAAATCTTATCTGCTCCAGGAATATCCTCAATTCCTATTATTTTACCAACACGCAAATCCATCTTCTGCCACTCCAGAAAATTAATGGTTTCTTTTTCGTTCATTTTATTACTTTTATTAATTATTTTGGGATTATCTATCAACCCCTAACCAATTAAAAATTTTTTTCACTAAACTTTCTTTATCTTTATCAGAATCATAAGGTACGTTTAGTATTCTTGCGGCTATTTCCTTATATGCTCTAGCTGCCTTACTTTTTGGGTATAGATGAACAGCGATATTTTTTTCATTTATTGATCTCCTTATCGTATCATCTTCCGGGATCATTCCGAGTATGGGGATTTCAAGCATTTCTTTTACAAATTTTGGAGTTAATTCTAGCTTATCTTTTTTTACTCTTGTAACAATTATTCCTTTAATTGGTTTTTTTAGCTCTTCTGCAATTTTTATTGCTTTTAAAGCGTCCGTTATTGCGGGCATTTCTGGATTTGTAACAATCATTAGCTCATCGGCAGCCTCTATTGCAGAGAGAGCCTCATTACCTAAACCAGCAGCACAATCCATTATCACATAATCTGCCATTTTTTTGAAATCATTTTTCAAATATTTTATTCTATCTGATTTTGTTCTTTTGTATTCTTTTACAGAAATTGAAGCTGGAATAACCTTTATACCAGATTCATGTTTATAAACTGCCTCAAAAGGCTCTGCTTTACCCCTAAGAACATGATTTAAACTTGTTGGGACATTAGGAGCATTTAAATGAATACCTATATTTGGGGTAGATAAATTCCCATCTATTACCATCGTATCTACTCCGAAATATTTCATAGCTGCGGCAAGATTTAGAGCTGTTGTTGTCTTTCCAACGCCGCCCTTTCCTGAAGTTATCACTAGTATCTTTGACATAAATTTTAAAGTAATAGTATTTTTTTAAATTTTATTATATTTTATTTAAGAAGAAATTGTTTTAACGTCGAAATAAACTTTTCAAGATTATTTGCATAAGTTCTAAGTTTATCAAGATCTATGTTTATTTCTTCCCCCCTATAATATACTTTTAAGGTAACATTTTTTCGAAATTCGCCTATTCTCTCTTTTTTCAAATCCTCTATCTTTCTAAACATTTCATACATCTCTATAACCTCCAAAAAATTTTTATCCTTTTTAAAAAGTTTTTTGACTGCATCTATTTTTCCGACGGGATTGGTCGGTATAGACTGAATTTTTTTCTTTTTTTTGGCATGCTTTAATATTTCATTTATGCTTATCTCAATCATTTTTCTCCACCTAAGAAGAAGATTTAAAATAACATCACAAGTTTTTGTATATTTTAAACTAACATAAAGAAGATGGTCTGCGCTTATTTTCTCTTGAATTATTTCCTCCATTAATCTTTTTTCCCCGTCTTTTTGTTTAAATTAGAAGTATACAATATAATGTAGATTGGCTTTTTATACCTTTCCTTCGTCGAAATTTTTTTGATAAAATTAAGGGAACCGCCATTTCCTATGGAAATAATTTATAAATCTCTTTTGAAACCTTCCTTTGTTTTTTTTAAAAGATTTTTTCCAAGCATTAAAAATTCTTTTGTTTTTTCAAGGGTGAGAATTGTTGGTTTAAGTCCATTAGAAAGAATAATTATTTTATTTCCTTTTATAAATTCGAAAGGACTTTGCTTATGCTTTTCCATTAAGTCCAGCAATTCCCTAATCATTCTAATCTCATCTTTTGTTATATCATAGTTTTGTGCAGATTTTTGAACGAAAACATTAAAATTTTCTTTAGCATTTTTATAAAGGTTTATTTTCTTATACACAAAGTCATGCTGTAAAATAGAGGTTATGCAATACAGTACCCCATTTTTTATTTCTTCAAGTATTTTTAGAAGTATCCTTTTATCCTTAATTAACGGAAATGTTACATAAATCATATGATCTGCATTTTTAATATTTTTTTCGGCTTCCAGTAAATTTTCTAAAAATTTTTCCATATAAAGATTAATTGATAGGAATTAAAATAATTGTTGGTGATAGGATTATATTTAGAATTAACTTAACCTCATTATAGCATCCACTAAGTCTCCATTGGCTTCTTGTAAAGCCCTTTTTGCATCTTTTTCAGATACCCCTGTTTTCTCAATTATTGTTTTTATATCATCCTCTTGGATTTTTTTATTATCTACTTCAAACACATCTCCTGAAATTTGAAAACTTTCATTCCCTTGAATAGAAATCTTTGAAATAGAAGGATTTTCAATTATAATATTCTTACCCTCAACACCCTCTATTATCACTCTAGAAGCAGATATTTCTTCCTGATTCATTCCGAGCTTTTTCATGATTTCTTGCATCTTTTTTGGGTTTAACCCACCTAAACCCCCAAATCCATTTAACATTTTTTATATTAATATCTTAATTTAGAAAATAAATTCAAGACTTACTCTTAAAATTATTACAAAGATAATCATAGCTATTACATGAATTGGTTTTAGTATTATTTTGCTCTCATACTCTTCCTTAAATCTCATCAACCCACCAAACCCGGAAGGGATCTGTATTGTATTTTCTGCCATAATATATTTAAGTATAGATAGTTTTTAAAAGTTATTGGATTTTTTATTGTTATGGAATATGACCCGTTAAAAGAAGAAAAAAAAATATTAGATTTCTGGGAAAAAGAAAAAATTTATAGATTTAAGTTAATAAAAAACAGAAAAAATAAAGTTTATAGTATTGATAGCCCGCCGCCAACCGTGTCTGGAGAAATGCACATGGGGCATGCATTTTCATATTCTCAACAAGATTTTATTGCTAGGTTTAGGAGAATGTATGAAGGTTCTGTTTTTTATCCGTTCGGAACAGATGACAATGGATTACCTACTGAAAAACTCGTTGAAAAATTGAATGGTATAAGAAGTAAAGATATGCTTCGCCCAAATTTTATAAAAATTTGTATTAGTACCTTGAAAAGGATAATTCCTGATTTTATTCAGCAATGGAAGAATTTAGGGATAAGTGCAGATTACAAAATTTATTATTCGACAATAGACAAGAATAGCCAAAAAATTTCTCAAAAATCTTTTATTGACCTATTCAGAAATGGGATAATTTACAGGGCTAGATTTCCTTCTATCTGGTGCCCAGAATGTCAAACAGCGATAGCTCAAGCAGAATTGGAAGATAAAAAACTCGACTCTTTTTTCACAACTATAAAGTTTAAAGTAGAGATGGATACTTTACCAATAGCAACAACTAGGCCGGAACTTATTCCAGCTTGTGTTGCCATACTTATTCACCCTGAAGACCAAAGATATAAAAAATATATTGGAAAAATGGCAGAAGTCCCTCTATCTAAACATAAAGTCCCAATAATCGGGGATAAAACTGTTAATAAAGAAAAAGGAACAGGAGCAATGATGATTTGTAGTTATGGGGATAAATTTGATGTTGATGTAATAAATAGGTATAAACTTCCGCAGAGAATAATCTTTGATTACGATGGAACAATAAAAGATGGAAAATACAAAGGACTAAAAATAAAAGAAGCGAGAAATAAAATTTTTGATGACTTATGCAATGAAAAATTGGTTTTAGAAAATAAAAAAATTTCTCATGTTGTCAATGTTCATGATAAGTGTGGAACCGAAATTGAATTCCTCCCAACAGATCAGTGGTTTATAAAAATTCTTGATAAAAAAAAGGAGTGGATTTCCCTAGGAAGAAAAATAAAATGGTATCCAAAATACATGGAAAAAAGATATGAAAACTGGGTTAAGGGATTAAATTGGGACTGGACTATCTCAAGAGACAGATACTTTGGAATCCCAATACCTGTTTGGTGGTGTGCTGAATGCAATAAAATTTTGCTACCTAATGAAAAAGAACTCCCAGTAGACCCTATAAATGTAAAAAAAATTTGCCCAAACTGTAAAAAACAAGCAAAACCGGAAACTCGTGTTTTAGATACATGGGCAACTTCCCCATTAACCCCACAAATAGCATCATCCTTGGTTCAGAATAAGATTAAAATTCCGTATTCTCTCCGCCCACAAGGGCATGACATAATCAGGACATGGGCTTTCTATACAATTGTAAAATCATTTTATCATAAAAAAAATATACCTTGGAAGAATATTATGATTTCTGGGTATGTAATGCTTTATGGTGAAAAGATGTCAAAATCAAAAGGTAATATTGTAGTACCAAAAGAGGTTATAAATAAATATGGAGCAGATGCTATCAGATTTTGGGCTGCAACATCAAAATTGGGTGAAGATATGGAATACAGAGAAGAGGATGTTATTGCGGGAAAAAGATTTGTTATAAAACTTTTTAATGCTTCAAATTTTGTTTTTATAAACTTAAAAAATTACAAACCAAAAAAACCAAAGAAACTGGAGAAATTAGATGAGCTATTTTTAAATAGACTAAATTTGATGGTTAATAAAGCTACAATTAATTTTTTAAATTATGAATATTCAAAAATAAAACAAGAATTTGAAAATTTTTTTTGGCATGATTTTTGTGATAATTATCTCGAGATTATTAAATGGAGAGTATACAACGGAACGAAAAAACAGAAAGAATCTGCATTTTATACGCTTTATACTTCTTTATTGACAATACTAAAAATATTTGCGCCTATAACCCCCTTTATAACAGAATTCATTTACCAAAAATATTTTAGAATTATAGAAAAAGAAAAGAGCATCCATTTAATGAAATGGCCCAGAAATAAAAAGAAAACAAAAGAAGACGATATATTATCCTCCCTATTCCATGACATTTCAAAAATAAGAAGAGAGAAATCTATAGCAAAAAAACCGGCCAATGCTCAGATAATTCTTACGTTACCTGAAAATAGTCTTAAGAAGTATAAAGAAATTTTAGAAGATTTAAAGAATGTAGCAAACGCAAAAGAAATAAGAAAAGGTGAATTCAACGTTGAATTTGTCTAATATGGCCCAAATATCCAAAGAAGAACTATCAGAAATTTTAGAAGAACTTGAAAAACATAGGACGAGAGCAACAGAACTAATAACCGTTTATATACCGGTAGGACAAAACATCTATAGCGTTATTGATCAACTTGAAGCGGAAAAGTCAACAGCAAAAAATATTAAGAGTACTAGCACAAGAAAGAATGTTGGAGCGGCATTAGACAAAATAACTAGGCAGTTAAGAGAATATAAAAAAACTCCAGAAAACGGACTTGCAATTTTTTGTGGAAATATAAGCAAAGTTGAGGGGCAAGATGATTTGAGACTTTGGGCTATTGAACCAATTTTGCCGCTTAAGGTAAGAATGTATCGCTGTGATAAAGAATTTATTCTTGAGCCTTTAAAAGAAATGTTAGAAATTAAGGAAGTTTTTGGGTTACTTGTTATGGATAGGAAAGAAGCAACAATAGGTTTACTTGAAGGGAAAAGAATTGAAGTCTTACAAAAAATAACCTCGGGAATTCCAAGTAAAATACGTGCAGGGGGGCAATCTTCTCAAAGGTTTCATAGAATAACTGAGGGGTTAACAAAAGAATTCTACAAAAGAATTGCAGAAGAGATGAAGAACAATTTTTTTGATAATAAGAAATTAAAGGGGATTATTATTGGTGGCCCAATTCCCACAAAAGATGAGTTTTTAGATGGAGACTACCTCACCTCTGCTCTCCGGCAAAAAGTTCTTGGTAAAATAGATGTTGGAGATGCTTCAGAATCTGGACTTAAGGAACTTGTTGATAAATCTGAATCTTTACTTACAAATCACGAAAGACTTCAAGAAAAAAAGTATATAGAAACTTTTTTTCAAAACCTTGGAAAAAACCCTGAAAAAACAACACTTGGTGAAGAAGAAACAAGAAAAGCGCTCGAAGCCGGGGCAGTTGAAACTCTTTTTTTATCTTCTAAACTTGAAAAACAAAAAACAAAAAATTTTAAAGAAATTGCAGAGACTATAGGTTCTGATATAAAAATAATATCAATAGAAACACCAGAAGGAGAACAGTTTTGGAATATGGGGGGCATTGGTGCTATCTTAAGGTTTAGATTATAATTTTTGTTAATCTTTTTAATTAGTTAAACTATAAGTAGAGTTATAAATCTTGAAATATCTAAAAATCTTTAAAATATGTAAAGCTTCTAAATTATATGATTAAGAATGAGACATTTGATAAAACAGAAAGATTAGAAGAAATAGAAAATGTAAAAAAAGTAGAAGCAATATTATTTGTTGCAGGAAGATTTCTTACAATAGCCGAACTAGTTTCCCTTTCTGATCTAAACCCTATATTGATAAAAGAAGTGATAGAAAAGTTAAAGAAAAAGTATAATCATGAAAATTCTGCTATAAAGATTATTGAGAAAAAAACAATAGAAGAAAATAAAGAAAAAGTTATATGGAAGATGGATGTTTCACAAGAATATGCTCACCTCTCAAGTTGGCTGGCTACCGGAAAATCTGAATTTTCAAAAGCAGAACAAGGAACTCTTGCGATTATTGCCTTTAAACAACCTATAAAGCAGTCTATTGTTACAAAAATCCGGGGCAATAAAGCCTATGAACATATAAAAAAATTTTTAGAACTTGGTTTAATAAGAAAGAAAAAAATGGGGCATACATATGAAATAAGCCTTTCAGACGAATTTTATAATTATTTTAATATATCTAAGCAAGAGATAAAAGAAAATGAATTATCTAGTAAACCTGAAAATTCTTTTATAGAGAGGATTAATGAAGAAGAAAAATAACTAAATAATATATTTATGATTATAAATAACTTTAATAAATAGGGGACTATAATCTCTCTATATTAAAAACTTAAGTAAATTTCATAAATAACAATCATAAAATGCCAGAATTTCTTACAATAGTTTATCTTGCTTATTCTTTCTTAGCATTCTATTTTTTATTTCTTTTTATCATCATATATTCAAAAAATAGCAATAGGATTAACTATGTACCAAAAATAACTAAGGAGTATTCTTTGAGTATAGTTATTCCTTGTTATAATGAAGAAAAAAGTATTGGGGGGACGATACAAGCAGTCCTTAATTCAGATTATAAGAATCTTAAAAAAATAATTGTTGTTGATGACTGCAGTACAGATAATTCATATAAGATAATAAAAGAGTATGAAAAAAAATATAGTAAAGTTATTGGTGTAAGAACTCCCAAAAACACTGGAAAAGCTTCTGGTGCAAAAAATTATGGGGCAAAGTTTGTGGATACAGAGATTATAGGTTTTGTAGACGCTGACTCCTACCCTAAAAAAGATGCTATAAGTAAAATGATGGGATTTTTTGACAATAAAGAAATTGCTGCTGTAACTGCTTCTATTTTTGCTAATAAAAGAGATAGACTTATTGAAAGATTACAATCAATAGAATACAGAATAATCGTGTTTACAAGAAAACTTTTAGGATTTATCGGCGCAATTTATGTCACTCCTGGGCCCCTAGCTATTTACAGAAAAAAATATTTTGATAAAGTCGGAAGATTTGATGAAAAAAACTATACAGAAGATATAGAATTAACATGGAACCTTCTTTCTAAAGGATATAAAGTTGAGATGAGTATTCCCTCAATAGCTTATACTGTTGTTCCAAATAACTTTAAAGACTGGTATCGTCAAAGAATAAGGTGGAATATTGGGGGTTTGCAAACTATAAATAAATACAAAAAAACTTTTTTTAAGAAAGGAATTCTTGGGAGTTTTGTTCTACCTTTTTTTGTTTTATCATGGTTTTTGGGTCTTTTGGGAATAGGGATATTAGTTTACCGTGGATTGAGAGGCATCATTATAAATTATCTTGCTACAAAGTATTACATAGAAGCTCAGACGGCAATTTTTACTTTAAGGGAGATAAATTTAACTCCTAATGTTCTCGTATTTTTTGGGGCCGCATTCTTTATACTTAGTCTTTCTTTTACACTTTTTGCACTAAGATATACAAGAGAAAAAGAATTTAAAAAGGATAAGTTATACAACATTTTAATATACTCATTGGTATATTTACTTACATATCCCATAATATTAATCGTTTCACTCTTTAAATTTATAAAGAAGGATAAATCATGGTAAAATGCTTAAAAACCCTGAAAATTTAAGAGATTCGAAGCATTCTTTCTGGCAAGCGCTTATCTTAACAATAGCTATTTTTTTAATAGGAATATTCTTAGGAATTGCCTATGAAAGGAACAAGTTAAACGAGATTAATGATTATTATGTCTTATCCGAAATCTCTCTTATGGATGCTTTTGCTTTAAGCAAACTTTTAGATTCTAATCAAATAAATTGCAATGTTCTTATAGATTCAAACATTAAATTTGCAGACGAAATATATAATGAAGCACTTATTCTTGAAAAATATGAAGAATCTGAAAAATTATCAGAAGCTTTGAAACTTTCACATAAGAGATACGATTTACTCCGAACAATTTTATGGATAAATCTTATGAATATTCCAGATGAGTGCAAAAAAAATATTTCTGTGGTTGTTTATCTTTATGAATATAATACTCAGAATTTAGTAAAAAATGCAAAAAATAAGGTATGGTCAAAAATCCTCTTTGATCTTAAACAAAAAGAAGGGAATAAAATTATTCTTATTCCAATAGCTGTTAATGCTAACTTAACCTCTCTAAACTCTCTACTCACAAAATTTAATATTTCAGATTATCCTGTATTAATTATTGATGACAAACATGTTATTTATGAAATTAGTTCTGTTGATAATTTAAAACAATACTTAAATAGCAAGATTATTTTTTTAAATACTTTATACTTCTATTATAGAAGATAAGTTTGGTTATACCTACTTATAATGAAAAAGAGAATATTTCAAAGCTTATTAAAGGGATTCAAAAAGAATTTAAAGAAAATAAAATTAAAGGCGAGATAATAGTTGTTGATGATAACTCCCCTGATGGAACGGGAAAAATTCTAGAAGATTTGAAAAAGAAACAAAAAAATCTTAAAGTTATTCATAGAAATAGAAAACTTGGACTTTCTTCGGCAGTTTTAGAGGGTTGGAAAATAGCAGACGGTGAAGTTTTAGGGGTTATGGATGCGGATTTAAGCCATTCTCCTAAAAAAATAAAGGAACTTTTCTTAGCAATTAAAAATAAAGAAGTTTATGTCATTTTTGGGGATCATATTATAAAACCAAATGAAGAATATCAAAAAATAAAAGAAGATTTAGATAACAATCTCTTAAAAATTTTCAGTTGTGAAAGAGGTAATGCTTTTTCTTTTGTTTATAAAAGTATCTTAAGTAATAATTTATATTCTTATAAACACAAATATTAAAAAATATGTCTGACTAATTAATAATGATGGAGTGTTCTATATGCGGTAGGAATTATAGAGAAGAAGATATTTACAATGCTATATCCTTTTGGAAAGTTGTTAAAGCGTGTGAATCCTGTATCTCAAAAGAAAAAATGATTCTTTTAAAAAAGCCAACTTTAGATCAAATAAAAGAGTCTAAAGAAATTGCCCCTTATTATAAAAAGGTTGGTGATAAAAGGGGGAGTAACCTTGTTAGAGATAAGACGAGAATAACTTCAAAGGAATTTATTGATGAAGGGCATAAAGAACAAAAAAAGCAAAAAATTCTACAAATAGAAAAAACGACAGCAAAAAATCTAGTTGATAATTTTCACTGGATTTTAATGAGAGCAAGAAGAATGAAGAAAATAACACAAGAACAGCTTGCGCAACAAATTGGAGAATCAGAAAGTGTAATTAAGAAATTGGAACAGGGTATCCTTCCTGAAAATTATTATGTTATTATAAAAAAACTTGAAGCTTTCTTGAGGGTAAACGTTATAAAGAATGAAAACCAGATGGAAACCCCAAGTGATATGCCAAGAGATATTTTAATTCCCTCAGAGGATAAAGAGACTATAAAACCTCAACCAGCGAGAATACTAAAATTTGATCAGCAAACATTAAACAGTCTTAAAATCTCGGATTTAAGAAAGATGAAAGAAGCCAAAGAACAGTTAGAAAAAGATCAAATAGACCTAAGTAATGAGACCATTAACTATCAAGAAAATTCTGAAAATTTTGGAGTAGAAGAATACAACCATAAATAGGAAATAATAAAATTTTATTAAATCTATTTTGATTGCTTCTATTTACATATTTTTATATCAAATTGGATACAACACCAATCTTTAATACATTATTGTTAAATTAGTTAAACTATAAAATATGCACGAAAAGATTCTAGGATTAATAGATAATTTATAGATTAAGTTTTAAATGAGTAAGGAGTCATAAAAAGGAATATTATGTAAGAATAAACAAAAATCTTAAATTTCTATCAAGGCTACCATCACATTTAGGGTAATTATATTGTAACCAATAAATTAAAGAAGAAATATTGTCTTACAGCATGGTCTACGGCAGAAAAAGTTTATAACACTTTCTTAGCCCGAGTTCCATATTTAACAAAAGGATAATCCTAAATAATCCATATAAAGTGACAATTTAGATACATCACAAACTTTATAAATCAATTTTGTGATTTTTCTATATAAAATGGAAATGAATATTCTAAAAAGCTCAAAAGATGAAATTGAAATACAAATTGAAAATTTAACTCTTGCTGAATTACTTAGAGTCTATCTTAATAAAGACCCTAGCGTTGATTTTGCGGCTTGGAAAAGAGTACACCCCACCGAAAAACCTATACTAAAAGTTTCTACAAAGAGCAAACCTATAAAGAAAGCAATAAGTGACGCAATAGATTCCATAATAAAAGATTTAGATAATATAGAAACAGACTTTAAAAAAATGAAATAACCTTAATTAAAAGGTTTTATAATCAAACTAAATTCTTACATATATTATATAACCATTAAATAAATTCGCCGAAACAATCACAACAATTTTTATTAATTAAAAATTCTGTAATTTTTAATGGATATCGAAAAAATTTCTACAGGAAGTTTTGATTTAAACAGGTGGCTCTGTGGGGGTTACGAATCCGGCGTTATAACTATGATTGCTGGTCCACCCGCAAGCGGTAAAACAAATTTTTGCATACTTGCAACCTGTGATCTTGCCAAAAAGGGGAATAAGGTCATTTTTATTGATACTGAAGGAGGTTTTAGTGTTGAAAGAGTAAAGCAAATTATAGGACCAGAATTTAATAAAATTTTAAAGAACATCTTTCTGTTAAACCCAACAAAATTCGATGAACAAAAAAAAATTTTTACAAATCTTTTAAATAAAGTAAAAAAAGATAATGTTGGACTTATTGTTATTGATGGGATGGCAATGCTTTACAGACTTGAGCTTGGAGATGCTCAAAAATTAGGTGACGACAATAAAGTAAAAGAAGTCAACAGAGAAGTTGCAAAACAGATGAGAATTCTTGCGGAAATATCCAGAACACAAAATATACCTATCTTAATCACAAATCAAGTTTATCATGATTTTATTCCTGAAGAAGAATGGAGAAGGGGAGTCCAACCCAAAACAAATCTTGTCGGGGGGGACCTATTCAAATATTGGAGTAAAACTATAATTGAATTAAAAATTGAAAAAGGAAGAAGAAAAGCAATTCTTTTAAAACATAGAAGTTTACCTTTGAAAGAGTTAAATTTCGAAATAAGAAATGATGGTATTTTTAAAAGGGGTTGGATCTAATTGGACTACTTTTTTGTAATCCTTAAAAAATATAAATTAATAATGTGAATATTCTAAATAAAAAGGGATCTAAATTAATAATAAATTTCAAGCAAATTTTACCAATATTTGACATAAAAGAATAATAAACTAAAATAAACATGACGGACATAAAATTTGAGATTATAAAAAAAATATCAGAAATAAATTTCAAATACAAAGATCTTAATAAAATTTCGGAATTAAATACCAATACCCCCCCAACCGTATTTGTCGGAAGCAGATTAAAATATCCTGATGTAAATGTAGGAATATTAAGCCCTTTGGAAAAAGATGAAAATGCTTGGGTTTATGACGCCCCAAAATATTGGGTAGAAAAAAATTTTGGGATAAGGGATATTTTTAATTTAAGAAATAATCTTATTAATTCAAGATTTAAAATTAATGTAAAAGATATTGCAAATGAAAACGAGAAATTTATTCAGATTGCACAAGAACTTGCGATAGCTTCAGACCAAGTTGATGTTGAAATTGAACTTAAAAATAAAATCAATCCAGGATTAAAAAGAGATAAAATCCTCGCCCCGCAAGGAATGGAAGCCCAACTAAAAAAAGCAAAAATAATTGGAAATGTTAAGATAAACAAAAAACTGGATAAAGTTATTAATGACGAAATAAAGGCTACAGAGGGGATTGAAATTCTGTATCAAAATAATTTTTCAGAGTATAGCCTAAGTAAAATACTGAGTGTTGGGGTACTCGGATTAAAAAAAGATAGAAAATTTGTTCCAACGCGTTGGAGTATCACAGCAACAGATGACATAATCGGAAAAAAATTAATCAACAAAATAAAAAATTATAAATGGATTGAAGATTATCAGTTATTCTTCGGAGAATATATGGGAAATGCATATCTAATCATGTTTTATCCAAATGTGTGGAGTTATGAGCTTTTTGAATTATATCTACCAGGCAGTTCATGGAATAAGAGTAACCAAATAAAAGCCGCAACAGATTATGAGTCTTTTGAAGGAAGGAAAAATTATGCATCAAACACGGCCGGAGGATATTACGCTTCTAGACTCCCGGTTCTTGAACATCTTGAAAAAATAAAAAGACAAGCTTCTGTCCTTGTGATAAGAATTGAGTTGCCGAGTTACTGGGCGGCTCTGGGGGTATGGGTTGTTAGGGAAAGTGTAAGAAAAGCTCTGAATAATAAGAAACTTAATTTTTTATATATAAAAGAAATGTTGGAAAGTACAAAAAAGATTGGAATAATTAAATTTGGCTTTGATCCTGAAAAGATACTAAAGAAAAGCCGAATTTTAGAGAATCTTAAAACACAAACGAAATTGGAGAAGTGGATTTAAAAATTATTTAATAAATCAAAATAAATATTTATAAAAATATCTTTAGTATTTCAAGGGATATGATAAGCTTATTGATTTTTTAAAAATTTAAGCATCGCTTTCTAAATGAAGAATTTAAGTTTATAATAATTTTATATAAATCACATTATATCATGATTAAGATTTATTATTCTCTGTTTTTTCTTTATTTTTCT
This sequence comes from Candidatus Pacearchaeota archaeon, assembly GCA_038869535.1. GTDB lineage: Archaea > Nanobdellota > Nanobdellia > Pacearchaeales > GW2011-AR1 > ASMP01. The sequence continues at coordinate 25,625 of JAWCQY010000002.1, read as the reverse complement.
CAAGCCTCTCTTTATTTTTTGGACAATTTGGATTAAAGCAAAAAACCCATGGCCTTTTTCCTTTTTGAATTGACATTAACATTGGAAATCCGCATTTTTCGCAGATTTTTTCGGGTTCTATTTTTTTTATTAATCCATAAAGGGGTAAGGAAAAAGTTGTTTTACAATTTGGATACGCATTACATGCAATAAAATATCTCTTATTTTTTTTTGAATAAGTAATGGTTAATACCCCATTGGTACAATTTGGACATTTAGTTATCTTATTTTTCTCTTTTTCAAGATTTATACTCTTTTCTTGTGCTTTAACAAGTTCTTGTCCTATTTCTTTTCCCTCTTTTTCAAATTGATCTATAATTTTTTTGATTATCTCTTTTGCTTTTTCTTTTATTTTTTCTTGTTTTTTTTGTAGATCCTTTTTTGATTTTATTATTGAGTCCATATCCTTTTCAAAATCCCTTGTTAGTTTTTCATCAATTATTATAGGAGAATGTTTCTTAAGTGAATCTATAATTGCCATACCTAAAGGGGTTACTTCTATACTTTTTTCTTTTATATAACCTCTATCGTAAAGAGTTTCTAAAATTGCTGCTCTCGTTGCTTTTGTTCCCAAATTTCTTTTTTCTAATTCAGCAATGATAGATGCTGGAGAATATCTCCGAGGAGGTTGTGTTTGTTTCTCTTCGATTCTAAACGTTGCTATTTTAATTTTTCCATTTAAATCTGGTAAATATTTTTCAACCATTTTATTAGGATAAACAGACATCCAACCTTTATTTTTTATTGAACTACCCCTTGCTATAAAAATTAAATCTTGTACCCTTGCCCTTATTGTTTTATTTTCGATGATAGCATCCTCACAAAACAAAGCAAGAAACCTTTTAGCAATCAGGTTGTATATTTTTTCTTCATCTCCGTCAAGACTCTGAAAGTTTCCTGTAGGGTATATAGAAGGATGAGCTGGATCGCTTTTTGGGCCTTCAAAAGGTTTACTCCTTTTTATTAATCCCTCGACATTAAATTTTTCTGCTAATTTTTTTAAGATATCTTTATAAGCTATCGATGAAGGAAGCTTTTGACTGGATGTTCTAGGGTAAGATATCAAACCAGAAAGATATAAGGATTGAGCAACTTTGAGTGTTGTAGACGGATTTATCCCATATAAATTATATGCTTCCGTCTGCAAATTTGTTAAATTAAAAGGAAAGGGAGGTGATATCTTTTGTTCTACTTTCTCTGTTGAAACTTCTGCAATTTTATTCTTAAGATTCTTGAATTTCTCTAAATCAGATTTATTAAATACGTCCTTTACATACTTAAGCTCAATTTCAGGTGATTCTAAAATTATGAAGATTTGCCAGTACGGTTGTGGTTTGAATGAAAGTATTTCCTTTTCCTTTTCAACAATAAGGTTTAGGGTTGGACCTTGAACTCTCCCTATGGAAAAAACTCTAAACTTCCCGATTGATTTCATAGCATTCATTAAAGCCCTACTTAAATTTATACCGTAATACCAATCAAGAAAATGCCTCGTTTCTCCTGCAATAGCTTGCCCCCAGTCCAACGTTTGGTTTTTATTCTCATAAGCCTTGTTAAGTTCCTCTTTAGTTAATGTAGAAAATTTCATTCTATTCGCATCTTTTTGTCCGGCTATAAATCTTACGACATTTAATCCTATTACCTCTCCTTCAATATCATAATCTGTTGCTATAGTAATTGAGCCGGCATTTTTTACTAGTGCTTTTAAGGTATCATAATATTTCTTTGAAAAATCTTTTTTAATGACTAAATAATTTGGGACCCAAAAAATATCAAAGATTGGAAGTTTCTCATTATTATTTTGGCTCTGTTTTAATGTAAATAAGTGCCCAACAGCACAAGCAACAACTATTCTCTTCCCCCCTCTATCAACTTCATAATAAGTAACCCCCTTATAACTTTTAGGGGTTGATCTTCCTAATGCTGAAGCAATTTTCATTGCTGCTTGGGGTTTTTCGGTTATAATCAATTCATAGCCCCCTTGCTTTAATTGAATATTTTTATTATTAAATTCTTCTAGAAAAGATTTAATCTCTTTATTACTCTTTAAACCTCTAAGTGAAGATTTTTTTACACTAACACTCTTTTTTTTAGTTTTCCCAACAGTTATTCCCGGGGTTTCGGTTAAAATATCCGGTTGATCAATCGGTTTAACAACTTTTTCAATTGCCTGTTTTAAATCATTTTTATCTACCGGAAAAAATTGTTCTGCAGATGTTTCCGCCTTTGTTTTTATTCGTTTTTTTGGCATTTTATCATTTTATGGGTTATTTAATTTTTTTATGTTTATAATGTTTTACGCTACCATATGCGAATAAATAAAAGTTAAATAAAAATTGTTTTACTTTAAGTTTTTTAGAATGTATTTTGGAACAACCCTCAATTGGATGTATTTTTGTTGGATTTTTTTTGGTAAATATTTGAAATCCTTAACTTTTTTACGGCATTTTTTGCTCTGGCACATGCAATCCATTTCCCAATCATTTTCGTCCATTGTTGTCGAGTAATCCCATGTTATTTCTTCTCCTTTTTTAATGTTTTCAATCGCTATGAGGATTACCCTTTTGCCTTCAATTTTTAGCCCCGAATTTGGATTGCATGAATGATTGAAAAAATCATCTAAATTGCCAGATGGCCCCATATACAAATTTTTATCAATTTGAACATAATGATCTTCTACCTCATTGTATGATTCTGGCAATTGTTCATATGTAAATATTTTACCCTTAAATTCAATGATTTCTTCTCCTTTTTTAAAATTTTTATTTGCAAAAACTGCCTTTCCGTTTTTAGATTTTCCTAAAATTAGATTACTCATACTATAATCAATTTTTTCTATAATTTAAAGATGTCAAAATGTACATTATTTCAGCTAGGAGAAATAACAAAATCATATCTCAAACACTACCTCTTTTCTGCTTACATTTATCACCTTTGTTTTACCTATTTTTTCCTGTAATCCGCCCATTTCATGGATATGGGCAGTTATTGTGATATCTGGCTGAAACTTTTCAATTGCATCTCGTACAGCTTTTGAACCTTGAAATCCTAAGAGTTTATCTATCTTACTGCCTAAAGGATGTATATGAGTAATCATAACTTTTTTTTGTGTATTTTTTATCTCATCATGTGATTTTTCAAGCAATCTAAAAATATTTTCATCCCCTATTTGATGTATACCTATATTCGCTGTTCCAGCCCCAAAAAAGCCGATGCCGTTTTTTTCAAATCCATACCCGTGTAGATTCTTTACATTATACTTCTGAGCAAGAAATTCAATTGTTGCGCCAGATTCATGATTTCCTGGGATTAGAAGAACACTCTTTTTTTCTTTCACAAAGGGCCCTATTAAACCCTCAACAGACCTCTCTTCAAATGTTAAATCCCCGGCAAGTATAATGATATCAATATTCTCTTTTTTTACTCTTTCAACCAATCTTTCTACCAAATCGATATCGCCGTGTATGTCACCTATTGCTAAAACTTTTGTTTTTCTTATACACTTTTCATAATTTTTCTGTCTCTTCATATTTTTTTTTATATATTTTAATTAATAAATATTTTGAAAGGAATATTCCAAAAGATTTAAAAGCACATCACTTATGTGATATATACAATAAAATACACCCATAGAATAAAATGAAAGACAACTTTGATATCTTTTTCAGGAGAAAGCCAGCTTTGATGTTGGTTTCTTTGAAAAAGAATACAAGAATGAGATATGGGAGTGTGTTAGCTAAAGAAGTGGACTGTACTTACAGCCATGCTGTAAAGATACTACAGACACTTGAGCTTTTGGCCTTGGTTGACTTTGAAAAAAAGGGGCGAATAAAAATTATAAGGTTAACCAAGAAAGGCAAAGAAGTTGCCGATGCTATTGAAAATATTCAAAAGCTCATAAGATAATTCTAAAAACTAACGCCCCAAAAAAGGTTCATTTTATTTACTTATAGGTATCTTACTTTATTTTTTAAGAATAAGTCAATAAATTTATCTAAAATTTAAATCTCGTTTTTAAATTAAAATTATAAAAAACTAATTAAAAAGAGATATATCTACCTTATAAAAGAATAGTTTATAAAAGTTAATATATAATAAAAAATAGTGGCTCCGTAGCTCAGTCTGGTAGAGCACTGGACTCTTAATCCAGGTGTCGTGGGTTCAAATCCCATCGGGGCCATATAATTTAGATTGTTTCTTATTATAGAAATATTTATAATAAAACTCTCATCTTATTTTTATGAGAAAACTGTTGGGTATAATTTTTGGTTTCTTAATTGCAGAAAACATCGTCTCAAGTGAATTCAGAGGTCTTAGTATAAAAGACATTACCTACATAAAAATAAATAAACGTGAAACAATTTTACCTGATGAGTATGGTATCTACAAATTAGCTTTTCCAGACACTAATATTTATAGAAAAATAGACTTCCATATTCACCCATTTGTAGACAATTCTGGAAATAACTTCACGGTTTCGGAATTATTTTTTGATTCTAATTTAGATAAAATAGCTGATTTAATAGTCGTTTATCACCTAAAAGATTTTAACGATATTATGAGGTGGTATAGGATTGATTCAACAAAAGCACCACCTTTTATTATTAAGCATGACGATAGAAAATGGACAGGATATTCTTATTCAAATAAATCAAAAAAATATGAAATAATTAAAAAAGAAGCTATTAAAGGGGATGAAATAATCACTAAAAAAATCTAACTTTTATGTATATTCTCTCCATGTATATTCGCACTTTGTACATTTAAAGAATTTTGTTTCTGCTTCATCTGATGACCTTGTTTGCATTGTCCAAAAATATGCCTTTTTATTTCCACACTTTTCACAAGAATATTCAAGTTCAATTATTGGTGAAACTTCAACATCCTTCTCAGAAATAATATCAATCTTTTTCTTTTTTTCTATTTTTTCTGATGTTTTAAGTTTTATTTTTCCTTTTTTTGAATAGTTACATCTAGGACAAACATCCCTTTTGTTCTTTTGAACAAGAATAGCGCCGCACCTCGGACAAAATTCCATTTTTCGATTTATTAAATTATTATTGTTTAAAAACCTTTAGTTTTTGCTACAAAAACCTCTTGATGCTGGAGATTTCATCCACTCAAAAAAGATTAGTTTTATCCAACCGGCATACGGAACAATCCTGAAAATAGCTTTTCCTAATATCTGATCAGTACTTATATTATTCTCGAATGTCGCAGATTCTGGATTAGTTCTCCAATTATCTCCTTTAGTTCTGATTGGATTTAAGTTAACAACCCTATGTATTACTGGGTATTTTTGATTTGCATTAAAAATTATTATATCCCCAACTTTTATTTTATCTGGATTTGCCCCAACTATGAGAAGTATATCACCTTTATTAAAACCATTTTTCATCTGAAACTCTAAAAAGTTTTCTTTAGTAATCCCATTCTTCTCATACCACTCTCCTGTATTTCTCCAATATTCTTCAAAAGAAACTCCGTGATACATACTACATGATTCAACTATTGCTAGTGGGAGGGGGGTCCCAGTTATAAGAATAAGCAATGGAAAGAAAATAAATTTTATAAATAAAAAAAGAAAGATTATTGAAAAAAACCATCCTTTAAAACTGTCATCCTTCCATAGAATATACCAAGATCTTGCAAAAAATTTTTTGAGATTATTTTTAAATTGATAAGTTCCTTTATCTTCTTCTTTCATTTTAAATAAAATTCTTGATAGTTTTTAAAATTGTGTAAAAGTACTTCATCAAAAAATATAAAGGGTTTTATATAGAAAGATTTAAATAGTATATATTTTATGTATATACATGAGGTATATCCTCTTCAACCCGGCCGTGTTAATAATGCGGCCGTTATAATAAAAAATAAAGATAAAAAACAAAAATGGCAGATATTTTTGATAATACAATACTTTGTAATAAATGTAATATAAAAATGCAAAAACAAAGCATTACAAAAAATGGATTTATTTTAAGAGCAGTAGTATGTCCTAGGTGTAATGATAAAATAATTCATCCTTCAGATCAACTAGAATATGAAAAATTTATGGATCTAAAAAATAAAGAATTTAGGGTAAAGATGAGGATGGTTGGAAACTCTTATGCAATTTCTATACCAATGGAAATAGTCTCATTCATAAAAGAGCAAGAAAGAAAATTTAATGATATAGTAAAGCTTTGTTTTAAGGAAGCTGGAAGATTAAGTTTGGAATTCTATAATGATTCTAGCAAAGATGAGAATATTAATAAAGGACGCTCTAGAATTGTAAAAGCTAGAGAAATCAAAATTATCAAGAATGGTAAACCTACTTTTCATACAAAAGAATTTTATGATTCAGCAAACCCACAAAATAATAAATCTATATTAATTAAAAAAACAGATGATGAAGACTAACCAAAATAAACAATATAAATAATCAAAAATAAATAATTAAATAAAAAAATATGGCAAAAAAAGAAGTTCAGTTAAAGGTTGTTGAAGCGCAGCAAGATGACGCATATAAAGGATTTGCAAGAATAGATAGTGATGTTATGAGAGAATTGGATATTAGAAGAGGGGACATCATTACTATAAAAGGGAATAGAGAAACAGTTGCAATTGCCGATAGGGCTTATCCTGCAGATGTTGGTGAAGGGATTATAAGAATTGATGGTATACTAAGAAAAAATGCAAAAACCGGAATCGGAGAGATAGTTAAAGTTTCAAAAGCAGAGGTAAAAGAAGCAAAAAAAATAATAATTGCTCCAGTTCAAAAAAATATAATGGTCCAAGCAGACCCAGACAGTTTAAGAAGAGGCCTACTTGCAAGACCCGTAGTAAAAGGAGATATTGTTGTCCTTGGGGGCGTTCAAAGAAGAAGGGACATACTATCTGAAGAACTTGGAAGTGAATTTGGGGATATGTTGGGTGATATGTTAGGAAGTATAGGTTTTGGGCAGCTTGGAGGGTTCACTCAGATAAAGTTTTTTGTTGTAAGTACAACGCCTAATTGCCCGGTAATAATCACAGAAAATACTCAAGTAACTCTTAATCCAAAAGCAGTTGAAATTACCGAAGAAAGTATTCCCGAAATAACCTATGAAGATATTGGAGGTTTAAGTGAAGAAATTAAAAAAATAAGAGAAATGGTTGAAATTCCAATGAAACATCCTGAGATATTTGAAAGACTCGGGATAGAACCTCCAAAAGGAGTTTTACTTCATGGCCCGCCGGGAACAGGAAAAACTTTGCTTGCTAAAGCTGTAGCAAATGAAAGTGATGCAAATTTTATTCTTCTTAATGGTCCAGAAATAATGTCAAAATTCTATGGTGAATCAGAAAAAAAGATAAGAGATATATTCGAAGAAGCTGAAAAAACAGCCCCAGCTATAATATTCATTGACGAAATTGATGCTATTGCTCCAAAAAGAGAAGAAGTTACTGGAGAAGTCGAAAGAAGAGTGGTCTCACAACTCCTTACAATGATGGATGGATTGAAATCTAGGGGCAAAGTAATTGTTATTGGAGCTACAAATAGACCAAATTCAATTGATCCTGCTTTAAGAAGGCCAGGAAGATTTGATAGAGAGATAGGAATTAATGTTCCTGATAAAGATGGAAGACTCTCAATTCTAAAAATTCATTCAAGAGGTATGCCATTAGCAAAAGATGTAAAATTAGAGGAAATTGCTGGAGTTACTCATGGATTTGTTGGTGCAGACTTAGAAGCCCTATGCAAAGAAGCGGCTATGAATGTACTTAGAAAATTGCTCCCAAAGATAAAGCTTGATGCAGAAGAACAAATCCCCCAAGAAATCTTAGAAAGACTTATCATAAAACATGTTGATTTTGTAGATGCTCTTAAAATTGTAAGACCTTCCGCAATGCGTGAGGTTCTTGTTGAGACACCTAATGTTGGATGGAAAGATGTTGGAGGTTTGGATAAAGTAAAACAAGAGCTTCAAGAAGCTGTAGAATGGCCAATAAAGTTTCCGGAAACTTTTAAGAGAATGGGAATAAGGCCATCTCGCGGAATTTTACTTTATGGCCCACCGGGAACAGGAAAAACTTTGCTTGCTAAAGCTGTAGCAAAAGAGTCTGAAGCAAATTTCATTCAGGTTAAAGGACCTTCTTTATTAAGCATGTGGGTTGGAAAGTCAGAAGAAGGCGTAAGAAAAATTTTTGAAAGAGCTAGACAAGTAAGTCCTTGTATAATATTTTTTGATGAAATAGATGCGCTTGCTGGAAAGAGAGGTCTTATAGATACAAATGGTTCCAGAGTTACAGAACGTGTTTTAAATCAGTTACTTGCTGAAATGGATGGACTTGAAGATCTTAACGATGTCCTTGTTATTGGGGCTACAAATCGACCAGATATGTTAGATCCAGCAATACTAAGACCGGGAAGATTTGACAGAATTTTATTAGTAGGTGCTCCAGAAGAAGAAGGAAGATTACAAATTCTTGAGATTCATACAAAAAAAATGCCGCTTGCAAAAGAAGTTAATCTTAAAGAAATTGCAAAAAGAACACAAGGATATACTGGAGCAGACTTAGAGGCTTTAGTTAGAGAAGCGGCAATGATCGCTCTCAGAGAGAATAAAGATGCGAAATATGTTAGTGTAGAACATTTTGAAGAGGCAATGAAAAAAATTAAACCAAGCGTAAGTAAACCATTACTTGAAGTATATAAGAAGATAGAGGATAGTTTCTTAAAAAGTGCAAAAACCTCAATACCTTTAGAAAGTTCTTATCTAGGATAAATTATTAAAATTATCAAAGATATTATAAAGTCGTGATAATAACCTCTCCACTATTTGTTATTAGAATCGTTTGTTCTGCCTGACTAACCTTTGCATTAGAAATTTCGACTAATTGTGAGAACTGATAAAGATTACCATTATCCTCCAAATTTTTTAACCCAAATAAAGCTCTTAATCCAAATTTTTTAACAATCCAACGAGAACAGAAGGGTAATGTTTTATATTCTTTTTTTATAAATTCAAGAACTTCGCGAGCTGTTTGACTTCGTGGAGTTTTTTCTGACCTAAGCTCATAGATTCCAGAAGGTTTTCCTTCGTGTATCTTTCCAGAACCATTTGTTGCAAAGGGCTCTATAGCATATAGTCCTTCTTTAAGAATAATCTGTTTATTATCATTTATATTTGGGATATTAATTCCTGCATGTAGTTTATAATAGTCCATACTATGTCCAGAAAGATTTACTATAGGATTAAAACCATGCAACTCTATTGTTTCAGAGATTACTTGACCAATTTTATTTGTTGGGGTATTCAACCTTAATATTTTGAGTGCACTACTTAAAGCTTCTTCAGAAGCTTTAATCAATTTTTTGTTTTCTTCTTTGTTTTCTAAATCAATGGAAAAAGAGTTGTCAGCAATCCACCCATCAACATGAACACCAAAATCAACTTTAAGTAATCCATAAGCCAAAAGTTTATCATCATAGTTGGGGGTATAATGAGCTGCAATATTATTAATACTCAAATTTACGGGGAATGCTGGTTTCCCACCAAGTTCATTAATTTTTGTCTCTATTGCTTCTGCTATCTCAAGTAGATTAATCCCTGGTTTTATAATTTCTCTCGCATACTTTTTGACTTCACTTGCTATCTTTCCGGCTTTTATTATTTTTTCTTTATCAAAAAAAGGTTCTTCTTTAATTTTGTTTTTATTAGTATAGTAATCTAACTCACTATTTACTCTATTTTGTTTAATCATATCTTTTTTTATACTCTTATCTATATTATTGCCTATTTTTCCTATTCCCCTACCCGTTATCCCGCCGTATTGTTTTTCTGTCATATTTTTTAGAAAAATGAATAATTTTTATATTATTTAAATAATTTTTTGTTTGAGCCTTCTTGCCTTTGGAACAAAATTACCTATTTTGTTTTCGGAAGCTCTCCCACAACCAAGAAAATCATCTCCATATTTTATTATTACAAAACCCAATTTTTCCGTCTTGATGTATAAATCAGCTCCAGACATCCATTCTTTTGCTTGTTGTTCGTTAACTTCTATTATATTTTTATTTATTTGTGAAGCAAAAATCTGAGTTCCTTCTATACTCAATTTTATCTCGTCTTTTATAATTTTTGCAAAATAAATTCCTATTTTCTCAATCTGTGCGGAATCTTCAAAGATTTTTATTTGTTTTTCATCAAGATCCCCTGTAAATAAAAACAGTCTCTCTTTTCCTAACATAATTACTTTGCCATTAATCTCTTTTATGCCAAATTGTTCTTCGAGTTTTTTTAAAATTTTATTTTTTTCAGATTTGGAAAGTATTTTTATTCTCATTTTATTTTAAGCAATGCCACTCTAATCCTATTATCTTATTTTTTTCAATTTTGCAATAAAAAATCCTTCAGTGTTGTTTTCATGGGGATAAATTCGACAACATTTTTCTATTGACTTATCATAATTTTTATTATTCCAAGATGTTATCCCTGGTCTAAATTTAAGCGGAAGATTAATCTTTTCAATTTCGATTATTCCTTTAAACTTTCTTAATGCAAAATCCAAAACTTCTTCGTTTTCTTCTGGAGCATGAGTGCATGTACTATAAACTAAAACGCCCCCTTTTTTTAAAATTTCAATAGAAGATTGTAAAAGATTCTTTTGTATACCAGCCATTTTTCTAACCATGTTTATGTTCCACATTAATGCTGTTTTAAAATTGCTTCTTAATGTTCCTTCACCGGAACAAGGAGCATCAAGAAGTATCCTATCAAACAAAAACCCCTTTTCCTTTAATTTTTTACATAATGCGGCCCCTTCTTTTTTTGTTATTATAACATTAGATACGCCACAACGTTCCAAATTTGATGCAAGAATTTTGATTCTACCAAGATTTACCTCGTTAGCAATTATTGTTCCCTTATTTCTCATCAGAGCAGAAATTTGTGTTGTTTTTGAACCGGGAGAAGCTGCTAAATCTAATATTCTCTCTCCGGATTTTGGATTTAATACAATAGCAGGAAGTATGCTTGCTATTTCCTGAACATAATAATAACCAAGAAGATGCTCAATACTTCTTCCTAATTCGCCGGGAAGTAATTCATTCTTTACTATCATAACTTCTGGATATTCTCTAAAAGGTTGTTCCACAATCCATCCCCTTTTATTTAATCTTAATCTTAGATTTTCCGGGTCTATCTTTAAGGTGTTACAACGAATTGAATTCTGCGGCTCTTGTTTTATTATTTCAAGAAACCTATTAAAATCTTTTTTAATTGAAAGAAGTTTCTTCATTCTTTCCTCAAGAAGAGGTTTTAGTTTTGGGGCTTTCATCTCACTCTAATTCAGATCATATGGACGATAAATTTTTATTAATAAACTTACTCCCTCAAGTCCTAAAAAATCAGATAAAGTTCTTGTTATAGAGCCATATGCTAGAGGTTTTATTAAGTAATTAATCAAGAATTCATTAGAAAATAATATATCATCAAAGTTTACCCCATAAAGATTATTATCTATGATAAAACCATATTCAAAAAGATTTCTCAAAATAAAAGATTGTCTCGAACTTGCATCTTTATAAGGTAGACTTTTTTTTATTAATTTATCTAAAGAGTTTATAAAGTCCCCTATTCTCTCTGGTTCGTCCATCACCCCTTTTTCAAATCTTTTTAAGAAATTTTTGATCATTATACCTTTTCTATCTGAAAAATTTTTTATAGAATTTATTTCTTTTATGAGATTAGAAAGTTCTTTGGACATAATATATCCATTTAGGTAATAAAGTTTTTAAGTTTTTATATAAGATCATTCCTTGCTAAAATCTAATAATTTTTTTTGTTTCTTATCTCGAATTAATTCATTAACGTCCACATTAAAAACCTGAAATATATTTTCTATGGCAGGTAGAATCTGATGCTCAAGATAATATTCTATATCATATTCGCCTTTTTCATTAGCCAATTTAACTTTTTCTCTTATAAGTTTCTTTTTTTCACGCGTTTCAGCGATAAAGTATTCAATTAAAGCGCCTTCATCAATAGGAATTTTCTGCTCTTGCATTTTTTGGGCTGCGATAACATGGGGAGAAATTGCTTTATATTCCGATAAAGACTTTCTTAATTGTGTCCTTATTAGAAGGTCTCTTCTTTCAACTTTTCTTTCCTTTATTCTTTTTATAATCTCCCTTACATATTCAAGTGCCTTTTTTTCATTTCCTTCTTCTAAAATCATTCTTAAAATCCTATTTTGAGTTTCTCTTGCAAGTTTACACCAATCCCTCCTAACAGTTTCAAAACCTCTGATCTTTAATCTACCACTATTTTCAATTAATGCATATTTTTTCTTTGCACCGATACCTCCTGTTCTTTTTGTGACCCATATCCCACGCTTAAAAAAACCTTCAAGTTCAAGCTCCATTATACCTGGAAGTTTTTCGTTAAGCTTTCTTAAAAAATCAATTGTTTCTTTTTCCGTTTTATTGTTTAAAAGAAAAGCGATAGAATCTGTATCACTATATATTACAGTATAACCCTCTTCATTAATAGCTTTTATTGAATTTTGAATAGCTTTTCTAGCAAAAGCTGCGGTTGCTGCTGCCGCTTCTCTACAATAATACCTTGCACCAAAAAACCCTTGATAACCATAAGAAGCATTTGCCAAAAGTTTAAAGGCATTACTTCTCGCAGCAGTTAGTGCATCCTCTTTGCTTTTTAATTCTTGTTTATATTTTTTCCTTAATAGGATTATCTCTTTTAACATTTCTGGAAAGAAACCCGGTTTTTTTGTAAAATAAACTTTTTTTCCCAATACTTCTATGCTATATACTTCTTTTTCTGATTTTATCTTATTTGGGTTTTCTATATAAGTTGATTTTGATAGATTATAAGTTACAATAGTACTTCCATAACTGCTGGTAAAATCAAAGACGGCAATATTTTCGTAAAGTCCTGGCGTTGGCTGAAAAACAAAAGCCCCTTCATATTTTTCTAATCGCATCCTTTCTTTAACTTCATCATTTGTTGGTCTTCTTTCGGGTATTTCGTTAAACCTCTCAAGATTATGAAGAATGAAAGATTCTACATTCTTTGACATACCATTTCTTGATATTTCAAAAACTGGTTCTTGTATCACTTTAGAAAAAGCCATTATGTCGGGCCAAAGTTTTAAAAAAAGCTTGTAGGTTAAATCGGAATCTTGTAAGTTGTATTCAAAATAATTTTTCCAATCGTTATCCGACATATTCCTTAAAGATTTAAATTCAAAATCTTTCTTCCTTTCATTAAGAAACTCCCATGAAACATCATTTAATGATAAAGTTTCTGATTGCATATATTGCGAATACGCAGAATCTATAAATTTAAGTAAATCTATATGAACAATTCCATTAATTCTGCATGTAATAACTGCTCCTTTATAGAATATTGGCTGACTATTATCTAATCCTAGGGGAAGTTTGATTTTATTTATATCAGCCCTTGCTTTTATATAGGCCATATCAAATCCATCAGAAAAATATCCTACAAGAAAATCCGGGGATATCTTTTTAGTATACTCAACAAATTTTTTAATTAATGAAATTTCATCTTTTACGTACTCAACAAAATCTAAATTTATATTTCTTTTAGGTTTTTTTATTGTTATTACTTTTTTAAAATTTTTGGAAACAAGGGATATCATCAAAATTTTTCCTTTACCAATTTGGAACTCTTCCGTTTCAATATCAAAAGCAAGAACTTTTGGAATAAAATTTTTTTCTTTTATTTTTTTTACAGAAGAAACTTTTATACACATATCAACATCTAGAGTAGAGTCGATACCTCCAAATTCTAAGCTATTTTGTAAGATTTCTCCCTCTATTTCATACCATTGCAAAGGAAGTATTTTTGACTCAATTATATAATGTGTTACAAATCCTAAATCATATCCCCGCCGATATTTTATTTCGGGAAATCCTAATTCATCCGCTATATCGTGTAAATCCTTATAGTTTGTTGCGAATATTTTTAAAGCGTTTACCGGTTGGCCTAAAAATTTTTTTTTATGAAGCTCAACCTTTTCCACTTTTGTTTTTCTACCTTTTATATCAAGATTAATTTTACTAATTTTTTCAATTAATAGATCTACCTCACTTTTTTTTACTTCGTCTTTGACTATTGCCCACAAATATACGGGACAGGTATCAATTAAACAAATTCTTTTTCCAGAATTATTTCTACCTATTATTTTTATATAATTTTTTCCTTCATAATCAAAGTAAGAATAATCTATAGGTAAAAAATCTGTTTTTATCATAATTTTAAAAAAGATTTCAATTATTTAAAGTTTAAAGTTTTATAAATTATAATTTTAATAAATTTTCTTTATTTAAATAGATGGTGCTCAATACGATAATTATTTAATTATGTTTGTATAACTATTATTATGGGTCTTAACATAAAAGACATAATACCAAGAAAAGAGATTGAAATTAGTTATTTAAAGGGAAAAACGGTTTGTGTTGATGCTTACAATATGCTTTATCAATTTCTTTCGACTATAAGACAACCTGATGGAACCCCTTTAATGGATAATAAAAACCGCGTAACCTCCCATTTATCCGGTATTTTTTACAGGAACATTCATCTTTTATCAGAAGGTATAAAGCTTGTTTATGTTTTTGATGGAAAACCTCCTGAATTAAAAGAAGAAACAAGAAAAATTAGAGAAGCTATTAGAGACATTGCACAAGATAGGTATAAAGAAGCTGAAGAAATTGGAGATTTTGGTGCGATGAAAAGATATTCTTCACAACTCATAAAACTTAATGAAGAAATGATATCAGAAAGTAAAGAACTTTTGATGGCTATGGGGATAGCTGTTATTCAGGCTCCTAGTGAAGGTGAAGCAGAAGCCGCATACCTCAATAAAATAAACAAAGAAGTCTATGCAACAGTCAGCCAGGATTATGATTCTCTACTTTTTGGGGCCCCAAGACTCGTAAGAAATTTAGGTCTGGCAAAAAAAAGGAAAACTTTTTCTGGTTGGGTGGAGATAAGACCGGAAATTATTGAACTTGATAAAGTTTTGAATATACTAGAGATAAACTTAGATCAACTAATCTGTTTAGGGATATTAGTCGGAACAGATTATAATCCTAAAGGAATTCCTGGGATAGGCCAAAAAAAAGCTTTAGATATTGTTAGAAAATACAAACAACCAATTCTAATTTTTAAGAGTATAGAAGAACAAATGAATAGTTTACCAGAAGAATACCAATTTGATTGGAAGGAGATATTCCAACTTTTTCATCAGCCAAATGTCAAAAATATTCCAATTAAATTTAATAAGATTGATAATAATAAAATAAAGAAAATTCTTATTGACGAACATGATTTTTCGAATGAGAGAGTTGAAAAACATCTTGAAAAACTTAGAGAAATTCGTGAAGAAAGAAAACAGAAGGGACTTAATCATTGGATTAGTTAACGAGATCATATAAAAATTAGGTTAATATCTGAAGATAGAGGGAGTCAAAAATCTAATATTTATAAACATGAGCTATTTTTTTTTATTATGATTAAGAATCTACCGCGTTCTTTTGATGTACTGGGAAATATCGCGCTAGTTAAGTTCCCAAAAGGAACACCTATGAAAAATAAGAAAAAATTCGCAGAAAAATTAATCGAAAGTAACCGTTCAATAAAAACTGTTTTGGAAAAAATACAAGGTTTCAAAGGCAGACTTAGAAAGCAAAAAACAAAATGGATTGCTGGCGAGAAGACAAAGGAAGTATTATATAGAGAAAACGGATGTATTTTTAGATTTAATATTGATAAAACATATTTTTCTCCTCGATTAAGTAATGAAAGAAAAGAAATTGCTTCTATGATAAAAGGAAGCGGTAATGTCCTCGTTATGTTTTCAGGTGTTGGTCCATACCCCATTGTTATTGCAAAAAAATCTAGAGCCAAAAAAATAATAGCTATCGAAATTAATAGAGAAGCAAATAAATATGCAAAAATTAATATCGAATTAAATAAGGTCAAAAATAAAGTTGAAATTATTCAGGGTAGTATTAAAAAAGTTTTTAAAAAGATTAAACAAAAATTCGACTATATCATTATGCCACGCCCACAACTTAAAGATTCTTTCTTGAAAGAAGCTTTTCTTTTTTCTAAAAAAAATACAATGATTTATTATTATGATTTTTGTAAGCAGGAAGATATTAAAAAAATTGTTAATAAGGTAAATTTAGAAGCCAAAAAATCAGGAAAGAAAATAAAAATATTAAAAGTTAAAAAAGCCGGCGAAATTGCTCCTTACAAATTCAGGGTTAGAATAGATTTTAAGGTTTTGTAAAGTTGAATAGAAAATTAGGTAGAATCAATATAAAATATTTAATTGAAAAAATATCATCTTTTTTCTAGTTTTTATAATTATTATTGGATTGATTTTTTCTATTAAGATTTATTAAACATATTTTATCCGATTCATAAAATAAAATTTCTTACACAAATATGCATAAGCTTTTGGAAAAATTTTTTATTTTTTGAAGATTAATAAAAAGTAAATTATTTTTTATTATTCCTTAAATATAATTTTCTAATAAATTTTTTTTATAGCCTCTTCTTTTCAGCTTTTATCGCAGTCGGTGATTCTCCCCCGTGCCATGTAAATCTTGGTCTGATCCTCATTGGGTAAATCCTTTCAGAATTATCATCCAGAATAATGGCGCTGCCTTTTAATGTAGGTAAATCATCCATATGCTTTTTTATGCTTTCCAAAACATAAGATTGCATAATAAAATTTAAAGCTTCAATGTCTGTTTTTGAAGTTACCCTATGTGCAATTACAATATCTGACTGGGTCATAACATCTGTATGTATTTTTCCTGGTTGTTGTGTAGCTAAAACAATGGAAATACCCGGTTGTCTTCCCTCTCTCAACAATTGGATTAAAGCGTCTGTTGCAACTGTTTTTTGATTTATTGGAAGGAATTCATGAGCTTCATCTATAAAGATCCAGATTAACGGATATTCTTTTTTTCCTATAGATGACAAAAGTTCAAGCCCCCTAGAAACAGAATTAATCTCCTCCGACTTTCGAACTTCCATTCTTTGGTTAAATATCTTTCTTGATAATAAACTTATCACAAGTGCACGAATATTAAAGGTTCCAACAGAATTATAAATACTTAGATCTAAGATAGTTGTCTCTCCTCCAAAAACAATTTCTTTTATTGATGTTGCTTCCATACCCTTATTTGCAAAGACACCCCATGTGTTTGCTGCATCAAATAAGCTAATCGCGGCATTTTTTGTTTCTTCGGAAGTTAAAATATCTTCTTTGATTTCCATTATTATATCATTTATATCAAAATTTTCATACTCTTTTAGTTTTGAGATAGTTCTCTGAATCAAAATTGAAACGGGATTTATAATATCCAGGCCAAAAGTTAAAATCCAATCTTCAGGGGTTAATTCTTTAACATCTAAAGCAAATGATTCATCCACCGGAATTCCTTTTTCAAGATAAGAGTTATAATATCCAAATGGAACGAAGATCCTAATTGGAAGATTTTTTGGTTTTAATCCATATTCTGCAAGAATTTCCTTATCTTTTTCGTTTTTAAATTTCATTGTCCAATAAATCCCCATAGTATCAAAAATTAATGAAGCAATATTTTGACTTATATCTTTAGGAAGGCTTGAAATTTCTTCTGCAATAACCCCCAAAGTATAAGATTTACCACTCCCCCTCTTTCCGGCTACAAGAACAACATGGCTTCTTGCTACATCCATTAAAATTCTATTGCTTTGAGAAATATACTGCCCCATACGAACATAACCTTTCCCTATAAATATTAATCCTTTATCCCCAAAAAGTTTTTTATCTGTGGCATCCCTCCCTATTATTATATCATAAGCCATAAACAAAAAAAGGTAAAGGCGTTTTTAACTTTTTGGATTATAAAAGTATTCTTTACATAAATAATCTTTTATTTGTCTAAAGGCCTCTCTTGAGGATATAAAATTAGTATAATACCTAAAAATACTATTATTTTTCTTTTCTTGTTGTGTGATTAATTCTGGATTTTTTAATTTTATCCTCGTATGCTTTCTTAAATTTTGAGTTCTTTTTAACCCTATATTATGGGCGAGTATATATTCATAATATTCCTTTGTATTCTCTCTATGAAATTTCATAAGATTAACAACTAAGCTAATGTTAAGTTTTTCATCTTTAACTAAATCTTCCAATAAAGAATTCTCTGAGGTATTTTCTCTTATATAATCAGATAAAGGATTTTTTATGGACAACGCATTCCTATAATTTTGTTTCAGGTATTTTGGATGCAGTTGATGTGTATTTATTTCACCTTCTGCACCAACAAGATTCATTCCTAAAGATTCTATATCTGACAGAGCTATAATATCCTCTACAGGAACCCCACTAATTTCTGAAGCTTCTCTTATAATATGGGAAATCGGCGACAAATTAACTAAAGTAGCATATACTCTATTTATCCTAGAATTCTGTTCTTTATATTTTGTTATTGAAGAATCCAATATCGATAAAGATTTAGTCAATTTAAGAGATAATTCTCCATGGATATAATTTGTAGGAATTATAAAATAATCATCAAAAGATACAAATGTCTCTCTTTTAAAATTTAATAAAGAAATTTCAATTTTCTCTTTTATTTTTTTTATTTGTCCATATTTTTCATTTATTATTCTTACTGTTTCATTTAATTCATCATTTTTAGCGCGTTTTTTTGAGAAATCTCTTGATTTTTTTAATACATAACTAAAAATTTCTTCTTCAATTTTTTTTATTTCATCAAATACAGTTGTTTTCTTGATTATTTCTTTATGTAAATTTATTAAAGGTATTGTATTATCATAGGTTATTATGCTTCCTACCATAATCGCTTTCTCAAGTTCATTCATATTTGTCAATGACAATTGCTCTTTAACTAATTCCTCTTTTGAATAAGGAGACTCGTTATGGATAGAATTTATCATTATTGGACTAAAAAGTAAAGTCATTCCGGTCCCCAATCCAAATTTTTTTAGAAAATTTCTTCGATTCATTAAATTTCATTAGAATAAGTTCTTTTAAGCTTTATTGAGATGAAATATCATCATTCAAATATTCAATCTCTTCTTCGGAAAGCCTTAGTTCTTCTTGGATTTTTGGATTTAGTAAAAATTGTTTTATCGTAGAAAATTCTCTTAAAGCCCTTTTTTCTCCGATATGTACGTGTTTTGCATATTTTTTTGCAATAGCCTTTTTTTTATCTATTTTATTATTATTCATCCACATCTTTAGAATCCTTGTTGGCTTTCTATATCTAACAAATGCGATTTTTTCATCTTTCTTTGAACTTGAAATTCCGTATGAAAGAAGTGCATTTTGGTAAATTAAAAGTCGCCAATATTGTTGTCTTATTATCCTTTTACCAAATATATCAACTTTACTTAAAATATCATAAGCTTTAGCAAGTTCTACCCCCTTATACTCCGTAGGAATATTTTCTTCAATCCAGAGAATTATTTCATCCATAGGTTTTTTTACAGAATCAAAAAGGTTTAACATCGTATTGTTTGGCTTTTCCTTAAATAAAATTTTTAAAGCATTAAAAATATCCAACTCTTTATTTCTCTCGTCTATTAAGATTATTTTTTGAGAATCTTTAAGATTTACTACGGCCTGTAAATCATTTATTGCAGCTCTAAGATCCCCTTTGGATTTTATTGCTATATCATTAATTATATCTTCCTGTAAAAATTTTTTCTCTTTTTCAAGAATCTCGATTAAAACCTCTCTTATAATTTTTGGGTCTATCTCTTTGAATTGAATAAGTTCTGATTTTTTTCTCAACTCCAAAAATTTTTTGTTCCATATATCATTTGCAGTTATTATCATGGGGTAATATGTTGTTTCTATAATACTCAAAATAATCGGAATCCCACTTTCATCTTCTTCAGAAATTCCATCTATTTCATCAATAAGTATCACCTTACTCTTTTTTGTTAGTGATGCTTGTTCCGTCGCCGGTTTGAGAATCTGACGCAATTTCTCACTATTTCTTAAATCAGAAGCATTTAGCTCAAATAGTTCTGCTCCAACTTCCCTTGCAATTACATGACCCATCGTTGTTTTACCAGTTCCAGATGGGCCATAAAAAATAATAACTTTCCTTTCTTTATCCCTAATATTAAACTTCTTTAGACACTCTACTTTAATAAACTCTCTTATTCTATAAACGACCTCTTTTTGCCCACGAATTTCTGATAAATATCTCGGTCTATATTTTTCAACCCAACTTATTACCTTATTCATAATTTATCTAATTATTTTTATTGTTTTCCTAAACCTGCAAGAACAAAACTTGCAAGTAGAGCTTGAAGTTGTATAAACGGATCACTTCCCTCAACTATCCTAAATTCTGCCTCTCCGGTTTTTT
Source organism: Candidatus Pacearchaeota archaeon (assembly GCA_038869535.1). Classification (GTDB taxonomy): domain Archaea; phylum Nanobdellota; class Nanobdellia; order Pacearchaeales; family GW2011-AR1; genus ASMP01. The sequence continues at coordinate 5,161 of JAWCQY010000002.1, read as the reverse complement.
CTGTGAGTCTAACTTTTATCTCCGGTTCCACTGGGAGATTCCAGATCTCCTTTTGTATGGATTTGATTACATCTTGACCGGATATACTTTCTTTTAGCATTATATCAAGAAGCTTCTCTCTGGATCTTTCAAAATCACCAGAAAGAGCATAGTCAAGAACAACCTTTATATCCTTTGGCTTTGCACTTGAAATTATAGTTGAAACAAGTTCTGGATAAATCCTTGGGGATATTGAAGCTATTGATTGAAGAAGATTAATAACTCTTCTACAATCTCCTTCACTCCCCTCATAAAGAGCTTCTATTGCTTCGTTTGTTATTTGTAATTTTTCGCCAGCTTCAATTTTTCTTATGACTTTTTCTATATCCTTCTTTTCAAGAAGTTTAAACCTAAAAATCGCACATCTAGACTGTATCGGATCTATAATTTTAGTGGAATAATTACAGGATAAGATAAATCTACATGTTGTAGAATAATTCTCCATGGTTCTCCTTAATGCCTGCTGGGCTTCGGGGGTTAAAGCATCTGCTTCATCCAAAAATATTATTTTAAATGGAACCTCTCCAAGAGACCTTGTCCTAGCAAAATTTTTTACTTTTTCTCTTATAACATTAATTCCTCTTTCATCACTTGCATTAAGTTCAAGATAATTCTCACGCCATTTTTCTTTAAAAAGCTCTTTTACTATTATTAAAGCTAAAGTTGATTTTCCTGTTCCTGCCGGGCCAACAAAAAGTAAATGCGGGATGTTTAAAGAAGAAACTAAAGAACTTACTTTTTTTACTATTTCATCCTGTCCAACAACCTCTGAAAATACAGAGGGTCTATATTTTTCTGTCCAAATTTCAGATGTCATTTTTTTATAGACAAAACTTTTAGTTCTGTCACACCAACATACTCCCTTGGTGCCAAGGCGTAAAAATTATAGAAATTTCTAGCTTATAAATATTTTTATTTTTATATAATTGAAAATAATTCTCTTTAAATATAAAAAAATAGATTACGTCTTATTTTTTAAATATTCAAAATTAGTTTAAATTATCTTTCAATTTATATAAAATAATCAAAATTTTTAAGATTTTTTAAAGTTTAGCTAGGTACTTTTTGTTCTTTTTAGTTTTCTTTTATGTTTCTCCTTCTTAAGACGTTTTCTCTGCCATTTCCATCTCATCTGCCTTTTCTTTTTCCACCTTCTTGAAGAACGTTTCATGATAAGATTTAGAAATTTTAGTTTAAAAATGTAATCTCTAAACGCCCCGACCGAGATTCGAACTCGGGTCACAGCCGTGAGAGGGCTGCATTCTTGGCCTCTAAACTATCGGGGCTTAAAAGAAAAATATTGGGAGAGTTTTTAAAGATAACCTTATAGAACCTTTAACTTAATATGTATGAAAAAACATTTATAATCACATCAATGAAGGCCTATTTTCAAGTTATGGATTAACTCTAATTATTCAAAAATAAATAACAAAAAATTTATCAAAATTAAATTAGAATAAAGAAAGAAAAATAAAATAGGAGAATTACTGTGAATAATAACTTTAGAATTTGGACTGGTTAATATTATTAAATTTCAAAATATAAACCCCCAATGAATACATGAAAGTTATTTACAATCCTTAGGACATGCACCACTTTGCATCTCAACAAAATCACATATATTGTTCCAACATTATCCCCTATGAAAGTTCTGGCTTTTTGGTTGTGAAGGTTGTTGCTGACTAAATGGTTTTTGAAATTGTTGTCGAGGATTTTGTTGTTGATCACTTGAAATTTTCGTACTGTTTTGTCTCTTTGAAACTGAACCAGAAGGAGTCCCACCATATTTTTTAGAAATTTCTTGTAAGGCTTGTACAACTCTTGGCATATCGGAGTAAGAATGTTCTGCTCGGCACCAAAAAACTTTAGATATTCCGTTCTGGAAACTATCCTCAATATGTTTTTTGACCCATTCTGCTTCTTTGTTTTCGTCTGATGAAATAGTAAATCTATCTCCTACATCTCGGCTACCAGTTTCCGAAAGCCATATTTCTTTTCCACTAACATATTGTTTCCAATACTCAACATACTTTGAAATGTCTGGTTCTTCTTTACCTACTAAGTAATGGAAATTAAAGAAGTCAGTATAATTTGCCCCCCCGTTTCTAAAGAAATATCCAAAAATTGCTTCTGCCATCGGATCAATTTTATTATTCATATCATAGATTGGGGCAGGACCTCCGGGAGAAATTTTTACTGATGGATCAACGCTTTTTGCTGCAATGTAAGCGGTTTTTGTTAAATCAAAAAAGTTTTTATAGCAAGTTTCTGATGGTGTTTGACAAAATGGCTCAATACCCACTTGCCAATAGGTAACCTGCCCTTTATAGTGTTCAACGATTGCTTTTACATATTTAGCGAAACTATTTGTATCTATAGAGTTTGGAATCATTGGTATGCCCGTCGGGAAAAGGGTACCAAAAATCTCCATACCCTCACTTTTCATCTCCTTAACAAATCTATCCGGAACCGAAAAATCAAAAGTGCCTGCTTTTTCAACCGTTTCTTGAGCAAAAATATCACCTAAAGGTCTTCCCCACATAAAACCCAAAGCTTTTGCATCTTGAATATCTAATGTTAAATTATCAGTTGCGCTATTGCCAAACCTGTCACAAAGCCCTAATCTATTAGAACCTTTCCAGCTTAGAGAACCTGATTGTTGTTCTCTGGAAGTTGATGAGGAAGTTACTTCTTTTAATCTTGATTTAAATTCCTTAATCGCTTCAACATCAACAATATCTAATTTTATATTAAAGGACGAGGTATTTTTAGTTTTTTCTTCTAATTCTCCAACTACTACATCAAAAGATTGTGTTCTTATTGGCACTCCTTCAATCAAAACCCAACCAGAAGAACCTTGTTCTATTCTCCAATTTTTTGCTTTTTTAATCTCTCCGGTTTCAAATAATTTCTTCTCAATGTTTTCTTTTGCTGTTTCAATTCCTTTTTCAGCTTCTTCCGGTAATTTTTCATCAATTCTATTCAAAATTTCCAAAGCTTTTAACTCTTTTACCCCCTCCGCGTAAGGAAGCTTTTCAGTGGCTTTAATATTACCTTTAGCAATAGCATCAATAAGTTCAGCTTTATTCATTCTTAATTTACCTATTCCCTCAATGACATCTATTTTGTTCTTTTTTAATTTCTCTTCAAAATTCTTAATTACTTGTTCAAATTCATCACCACTTGATCCTACCCTTTTTATATTTCTAATAGAGCTCTTTACTGAATCATGCCTTGTCTTTGCTAAAAATACTAATTCATCAAAAAGTGCCTGATGTAAAATTACTTTCTCTGTTGTCTCTGATATTAATTCACTGACATTTTGATTTTTTTCGCTTAAAGATTCTAATTTTTTCTTTAATCTCTCTTGTGATGAAAGATAATTATTGAAAGCTTTTTCTAAAGCTCTAACATTACATACAGAAGATTCACCACAATTTTCATCAACTACTTTTGCTGTCTCAACTAATTTTTCATCGGCATATTTTAATTCCAGCTCCGCTTTTTTCGCTGAATCGAAAGTAAGAAATTGTCTAATACCTCTTCCCCAATCTTTTAAAAAATAAAGGGGGCTGAGGGGTAATATTTTTGGTTCTTCTACTTCAAGTATGCGCAAGGTTGGGATTGATCCTCGCGCTTTTATACCCTTCCCGGCTTCCACAAAATTTATCTGCCCAATGAGTATAGCAAAAATAAATAATAAAAAAATAAATTTTTTCATAAATGTATAATAATCTAAAAATATTTAAAGATTGTGTTCTAATGAAGAATTTCTTATAAAATATACCTTATAGATTATAAATTCAAATTATAATTTAAGATCTATAATATCTTAATTTATAAAAACATTAAAAAATAAAAAATTTAAAAAGAATAGAAAAGTGAAAATGGCTTATTTGATAATATTTTGTAAATTTAGATTGAATTCAACAACTTTAAAAAATTACAAAATTGCCCCCAAGTAAATTATGATAAAAATAGCGATAGAGTGAAGAATAAACGCAATTATAGCAAGTTTTGAAATTTTTATTGTTGTTAATCCGGCAAGCATGGATATTCCAATTTCGTCGGGTAAAGGTGTAGCAAGAATTATTCCTGCAAAAATATAGAAAAAATAATGCTTTATAAGAATATTTTTGTTATTTTTAATCGCATTTTTTATTGTACTTATTATTCTCTCATGATTTAATTCCTTTATTTCTCTTTTGAAAGATTTTTTTATAATTTTAAATAGTAGGATATCCGCTATAGCAGAACCAATCCCTGCAAAGATTGTGGCTAAAAATATATTTTGCGGTTGGGAGACTATAAAAAAACCGAGACTGATCGGTGCTGAAAACCCAAATGGAAAGAGTATTCCCGCAATCAAAAAACCAATATAATTTAATTCATTTAAGCTAAACAAAAAATTTTGGATTTTCTCTTGTTTAAATATTATGTATGAAAGAAAAATGAAGAAAATCAATAAAAAGAATTTTTCATATTTAAAATGAAGAAAATGTTTTGCCTTTCTAACGCTTATTGGAGCATATTTCTTTATTGTTTTATGAATATGTTTATGTATATTTTTTTGGTATAGCATTTTATATTCCTTTTAAATAAAATCAATAATATAAAAATTTCTACTTTAGAACCAAATCTTATAAGAACTTAAATAAGGTATACCACGTCATTAGGTCTAACTTTTTCGGGAACTTTTACCCCAACATGATCCCCTTTTTTTGCAGCCTTAACCTCTTTATGTTCAATCTGCATACTTTTTACAGGAAGCTCTAAATTTGTTGTATGTCCCTTTATCCTTATTTTATCTCCAACCTTAAGATTCCCAGAAAGTTTTATTGCAGCAACCCCAACATGACTAAAGTAACCAGATACTCTACCTATCTCTTTTTCTGTAACTTTTTCCATATTTTTTATAAGATTTTAGCATATTTAAATTTAGTGTTTAATCAAAATATAAAGTTAATGATTGTAAAATCAGTTTATGAATCTCTTAATTTGAAGAATTTTGATAGATTAAGGAGAATTTAATAAAATAAATTAATTTCTTTTTATCTTTATAGAGTATTTGATTATTTAATATCATCTTAAAGAATCTGAAAATGATTATAATAAAAAGTTT
>JAWCQY010000001.1:0-52204 GCA_038869535.1 Candidatus Pacearchaeota archaeon | reverse complement strand
TATAACTGATGAATTAAAGAGATTATTAAATGAGCTGAAAAAATATGTATGCGAAGTATGTGAATTAAATGAGAGTGAATTAAATAAAATATTTATTACAGGGATTAGTTTCAGCTGGACGAAAGATGTAATGGGAGTAACGGTTACAGCATTAAAAGAATTAGAAAGATCAAATACTCCTCTTGTAATAAATACACCGCATAAAACTGAAGATTTATATTCAATAATTGGAGATGAAAATAACTTAATAGATGATAGATACCTGCCTATATTTTATAAGATTATACAGGAATTAAAAAGTTTTATAAAATCTGAATCGTTACAGCTGGAATTATTTCCAGAGGAAGCAGCAGTATGATATTTATTATAAGAAATAAAAAAACAGGAAAGATATTACAGACAAAGAAAGCATTGAGGAGTTATTTCCAGGCTGTAAAATTGATAAAGAGCAGATTAGATGAATATGAAATTGCAGGGATTAATGATGAAAGAACTAACAAAAGAAAACATATTAAATGATTTGATAATATACAGCAATGATGAAAGAGCATTGAAGAGCACTGAATTTTTCTATTTAAGATATTCGGGACAAAATGATAGTGAGCATAATTTTCAAAGGAGGTTAACAAAATTAATGAGGCAGCTGCAGGATGAAGAATTTGCAAAATCTTTGTTAAACAAACCTTTTTACTTTTTCCGAAGGAATGGATTCCCAATATGCAGCTGCAATGAAGGATTTTATATAGCATACACCAAGAAAGGAATGGTAAAAGGAATAAAATTTTACAGAGCAAAAGGCGGCAAATACGAATTTCTGCAGTCGATGATATATGCATATAAAGTTAAAGTAATGCAGATGAAACTGCAAAAATTAGTAACGGGAGAGCAAATGGAATTATTTATTGATTGATGTGCAAGTTAATTATGCAGGGGGTTGGCGGTCCGCCCTCGCCGCACTTGAGACATCCTCTGTCTCCACTCCCTGCATTATTAAATAATATAAGTCAATTAAAGGCAGTATATGCATAATGAAATAGAAAAATACAGTTTTAGAAAAAAGAAAAAGAAAAGTTTCCTTAATAAAGCGGGAATTAAAAAAATCTACTTTTACAGAAATCCAGAAGAGCTGCCCGATTTGATTAATCCTGATGAATATAAAAGATTATACGAAAAGTCGAAGGCAAGGCTTAACAAGCATAAAAAAGCGGTATATAACGGAATAATATATCACAGCAGCTGGGAAGCAGAGTATGCAAAAGAACTTGATTTACGAAAGAATGCAGGAGATATTAAAGACTGGCGGAGGCAGGTAAAGATAGAAATCAATGTATTAGATAATGATAACAAACCTGAATTAACTGACAGGACAATGCTCGAATTAAAAAAAGAAAATAAAAATGCTGTACATATATGTAATTATTATATCGATTTTGTAATTGTGCATAATGATAATTCACTTGAGTATGTAGAAATAAAAGGAGTAAGAATGGAACTATGGAAGCTGAAGTTCAGACTTTTTGAAAGCATATTTAAAATGCTTCATCCTGACATTAAAATAACAATAATAAATTGAGTTAAGTATGAGCAGACCGCAAAAATCTACAATAAATTATTTCCCGCATAATATTCATCATGGAAAAACAATATACATATTGGAAAACAGATACGGAAATGATGGATATGCTTTTTGGTTCAAACTGCTTGAAATACTCGGCAACACTGAAGGAATGTATTATGACTGCAATAACGTTGGAGACTGGGAGTTTCTGCTGGCAAAAACTCGGGTAACAAAGGATATTGCCTGCAGTATCTTAAATACACTGGCAGAATTAGATGCAATAGACAAGGAATTATGGACTAAAAATAAAATAATATGGTGCCAGAACTTAGTGGATAACGTGAAAGATGCATTTAGAAGAAGGAAGGCTGAGCTGCCTAAAAAGCCGTTAATGCAAGCAGAAACTACTTCCAAAGGAATGGATTCCCAAATAGAAACGGATAATTGCCAACAGAAATTCGATTTAATTAAAGTTTCTGCTGTCAGAAACGGGGAAAAGAAATTAAAGGAAAAGAAATTAAAGGAAAGGAAATTAAATGAGAGTGAGATATATATAAACCCGCCCGCATCAAATTCCGAAGGAATGGATTCCCAAAATTTTTCTCATGAGAAAAACAAGGATCCTGCAGCAGAAATATTAATACGGAGTTATGGGAGAAGTCCAACGATTCCTGAACGGGAGTTCATTGAAAATTTGATTATGCAGTTTGGTGGAGATAAAACGCTGGAAATCATGAAAGAAGCAAGGTTACGTAATTTCAGGAATTTTAAAACACTTGAAAATGCAATTGATAAAAATGGGAATATCAAACCAAAAGAGGGAAATAATGGAATCTATGCAAAACATATTAATGAGGATAAGCTCAGAAGAATTGCAGAAGACATTGCGAGAGATCCCGATCTCAAGCGATAATGAAATTTCAGTTTATCAGGGAGGGGAATTGACTGAAAGAGCTATGGTAGAAGAGACAAGTAAAATTTTAGTGGCATTTCCTAAAATGGAACCGCAGATGATAAATCTTTTGAGAGAAAGATTTAAAGCAAACGGATTCAATGATGAACGATTAAGGGATGCAGTAAATTATGTTATTGATAATTACAGAGGATATGACAAACTACCTTCGATTGCAGATTTTATCAGTTATGATAAAAAAGTCAGAATATATACAAGAAGTGAACTTTTAGAAAAACATAAAGATGCATATTACTATGGAGCTAAATACGATCCAATTGCAAATGAGTATGAATTAATTAATTATAATGGTAAACCAAGATATGTAAGGAAGGAAGATTTTATTAAACATAAACTAAAAAAATGGTTGTGATTTTATAGCATTAATGGAAATCTCCCGAAGGAGTCCTTTGGACCTCCGTAGGAATCCTTTAGGACATTCCTTCGGAAAAAGAAAAGTATGAAAGCCTCTAAAATCGAATGGACAGAAAAGGTCTGGAATCCAAGCATTGGCTGCGATAAAGTTTCCGCCGGATGCAAGTTTTGTTATGCGGAAACATTTGCAAAGCGATTAAAAGCTATGGGGATAGAAGACTATAAAGATGGCTTTACCTTTAAAATACTGCCGCACCGTTTGGAAGAACCACTCAAAATTAAAAAGCACACAAAATTTTTCGTTAATTCAATGAGTGATTTATTCCACGAGCAAATGCCATTTGAATATTTGGATATGGTTTTTGATGTAATTAAAAAAACACCACAGCATATTTATCAAATCCTTACCAAGCGTGATAAAGTTATGCTGGAGTATTTTTCAAGAAGAGATATTCCGAATAATGTTTGGCTTGGTGTCAGCGTAGAAAGTGCTGCTTTCAAAAAAAGAATAGATTCATTAAGAAAAGTAAATGCAAAAATCAGATTTATTTCCTTTGAACCATTGATTAGTTCTGTTGGTGAAATAAATTTTAGTGGTATTCATTGGGCGATTGTTGGAGGTGAATCAGGGAAAAATGCTCGGCCTATAAAAGTAGAATGGGTTGAAGAAATTTTTAATCAATGCAAATCACAAAATGTTGCTTTCTTTTTCAAGCAATGGGGCACATGGGGAGAAGATGAAGTAAAAAGAAGTAAAAAGGCAAATGGAAGAAAATTTAAAGGTAGGATTTGGAATGAATATCCAAAAAATAATTAAATCAAAAATTTTTATTAAACTCAATCAATTAGGATTAATTGATGAGATCGGATTAAGAAATTATTTAATAAAAGAGGAGTATCGAAGATTAGGCATGAGAAATAAGAATCAAAAAATAAAAGCAAAAAAGTATCTTCAAGAAAAATATAATATCAGTCAAAAAACGTTAGACTATATTTTATATTCACAAAGAAATAAGAAAAAAGTGCCTGTGGATTTATGACTGTTGAGTTGAAAAGATAAATAAATGTCTCAATTCCATCGAGGTTCGGGAATTTCCTTTCGTTTTTAGATTGTTTTCTTCCAAAGGAATGGACTTCCAGAAGAATTTATTTTTTCCTTTAAGAAGATGAATTTAGTATTATAAACGGTTTGTAATCGGAATACTAACGAAAATTAGGTTGATTCAGTAATTAATTTTGCAAATTTTCTATTGTGAGAAAAAAGGTATTATATGCCAAAAAGTGATGGATATTTTAAGCCGGGAAACAAAGCGGCAGCTGTTAATAAAGGCAAGAAGAAAAGAAGAACGATAATCAGAGAAAAGATAAGAGACTGGGCAAAAGCTGAAAAGCTTGTTGAGGAAAATATATTAGAATTTCTGCAGTCGAAAAGCAAAAAGGACAGATTATATGCTACAAAATATTTTGCTGAATTTATAAAGCCAAAAAAGAGGGAACATACAGGAGAAATATCGGGGAATATCAAAGTAAATATTAATTATATAACAGATTCAGATGATAAAAATAATTCTTAGCATACTGCTGATGTTATCATTTAATTCAATAGAAATAAACGGCAAAATATATTATAAGCCGCAGGACAAACAGAAGCAGTTTCATGATGCAATATTAAACAGAGCAGAGAATGGTTATAGAGAGTTCTTATATGGAGGGGCGGCAAAAGGAGGGAAATCGTGGGCATTAAGATGGGAAGCACACAGGAATTGTCTGCAATATCAGGGTATAAAGGGATTATTACTGAGATCATCATTTCCTGAATTAGAAAGAACACATTTAAGATTTATCCAATTTGATCTTCCTATTGAGATAGGAACTTATAATCAGCAGAGGCATACATTTACTTATTTTAATGGAAGTATACTTGAATTTGGATATGGTTCAACAATAGATGATTTAAGTCAATATTTATCTGCTAATTACGATTTTATTATGATTGATGAGCTTACTACAATACCATTCGATTTAAGTTATAATTTAAGATTAAGATTAGAAGCAAGCAGAAATGATTTTATACCATTCTTTGCTGCGGCAACAAATCCAGGCGGCAAAGCACATACAGAAGTAAGAAATTATTTTGTTAAGAAAAATGCGAGCAAAGAAAAATATCCCGATTACAATCCAGACAGAATATGTTTTATAACAGCTACTGTATTTGACAATAAAATATTACTTGAACGAGATCCTGAAGTATTAAACAGGTTAAGGCAGTTACCATATAAAGAGCAACAGAAATATCTTTATGGAAATTGGGACATTTTTGAAGGACAATTTTTTGATAACTGGAATCCAGATATTCATATAGTTAAACCAAAAGATTATTTAAGCTATCAGCAGATAAAAAATATGTCTGTAATGGGAGCCATAGATTACGGTAATATTACAGCAGTAATGCTTGGTGCAAAAGACTACAATGGGAATGTAATTTTGTTTGATGAATTATACCATGAGAGAGCAATAAGAGAGGCAAAGATAAATGATCTTAAAAAATTTTTGAAAGAGAGGGATTTAATGAATATTACAATAGCAGGCGATACTAATATGTGGAATCCAGATGCATTTGATATTGCGAGAGAAGAATTTCCTGCAGCATATTATTTAAGAGCAGGAATTAAATTAATAAAAGTTTCAAAAAGTGCTGCAGGATTAAACAATAGAAGTTTTAGAGTTGCATGCAATGAAGCAATGTATAATGCTCTGGATTACAAAGTAAATGAACATGGGGAAATTATTAAGCAGCCTAAATTAAAAGTATACGAAAGATGCAAACATTTTATTGATACGTTTCCATTGTTAATGACAGATGAAAAAGATCCAGAAGACATAGCAGATGGGCAAAATGATCATTGCTATGATGCAGCCAAATATCTTTATATGACATTAGTAAAGCCGAAAATTAAAGCTATTGAAGATGAACCATTATGGCTGAAAGAGTTAAAAGAAAAGCACAAAAAGCAAATTAATGATTTTATGGGAGTATAAATATGTTTAATACAAAGAGAAAATTCAATTTAAGAGATGATGATACGATATATGATATGATGAGATTGTATAACAATTTATATGCACAATTTGAACCAATGCACAATGAAATGACGAAGAATTATGATTTTACAGTTGCTGCATTACAGTGGGATAAAGAAGTAAAAGAAAAATTGAAGGAAGAAAGAAGACCTGCAAACAGTTATAATTTAATAAGAACGATATTAAATGTGATAATTGCAATTGAGCTTGTAAATAGAAGACAGGTAATAGCAAAACCGAAAGGACATGGTGATAATGAACTGGCGGAATTATTTAATCAAATTCTGATGCATTTTCTTAATAATACAAAGTTTGATTACTACAGAACAAAAGTATTTCTTGATTCAATAACAGCGAGGTATGGAGTATATTCGGTAAGCTGGAGTTATGAGAATGATAATTCAGGTGAATTGAAAATTGAATCAGTTGATCCGAGAGAATTTGTATTTGAACCGAATTACTGTGACCAATTATGGAGCAATACAAATTATTTATTTAGAAAACATTCATTAACACTTGAAGAAATATTAAACCGTTATGCCTTAAATGATATTGAAATGCAGGATGAAATCATTAATGAAGCTAAAATATTTTTTCAGCAGGATGAAAAAAGAAGCAAGTGGATAAGCAACAAACTAAAAGCATTGTTCAGTGCAGTTTATGAGACAGCTGTTAATTTTAGTTCAACTAATGATAATCTATATAAAAGTTATTTGCAATGGTGGGATCCTGTAAGCGGTAAATTTGATGTTCTTGAATTACATGAAAAAAGAACAGAAAGAAGATTGATAATCAGAGATGAAAATGAAAGATTGTATGATATAACTGAATTAACGAGAGAAAATGATGGGATAAGATTCAATACAGAAAAAATCAATTTAGTAAAAGAGCATTATAAGATTAATGGTGAAGCTAAATTAGAACTTCATAATAGAAGATTTTTAACAACGGTTATACCTGCTTTTCGAATTAAAGTAAATGAACAGCCTTATCCTTTTGACAGTAAATATTATGTTTATATACCGCAGTTTTGTTATGATTATCATGCAGATCAATTAAAAGCACAATCAATTATAGATGATTTAAAAGATCCACAAGCACATTTTAATAAAGCACAATCATTAAAATTAGAGTTACTTGGACGTTATGCGAATAAAGGATGGATTGTTGATGAAAATGCAATAGCAGGGTATGAAGAAGACTGGAGTACTGAAAGAATAGCACCATTCAGGAGAGTAAGAGCAGGGTATATAAATCAAATAAAACCAGAAGAGGGACAAACAATAAGTCCTGATTTAATAAGGGATCCGGTTGAAACACAAGAAATAATGAAAGTAATAAGCAATGCAGATGATGAAATCAGAGGACGCCGTTCAAGTGATGTGACGAGCGGAAGACATTTTATAGCAAAAGAACAGCAGCAGACCAGAAGTTTCAGTTATATATTTAATAATGTAAATAATTCAGCAAGAGCAGTATGCGAACTTGCAGTTAAATTTATACAGCACTATATAACAACACAAAGAATTATTAGAATTACTGAACCCGGAGTAAATGAAATAAAAGAAATAGCAGTTAATAAATCCGAATATGCAATTGAAGAAGGAAAAATAATAGAAAGAATAAAAAATGACATAACAATTGGTGAATATGATATTGAAATATCAGATGCGCCATATTCAGCAAATGCGAAAGAAATTGAGTACTCGAAATTAATAGATTTATTTAATGCAGTAATATCAGTTAATCCGCAAAAAGCTGATATGTTGTTAGAAGATATAGTAGAACTTGGAGCATTTCCGAATGGGCAGAAAATATTGGAAAAATGGAGAAAATTGGAACAACCCGGTCCAGCACAGCTGCAGAGTGCAGAAATTATGAGAAAACTTCAAGATATAATCACACAATTAAATATACAAGATAAGGCAGAAGAGATAAAAGCTAAAAAACTTGATAATCTTGAAAAAGCACAAAGAATAAAAATAAAAGCAGAAGCACGGTCAAATGTTTCAGGCAGTGTAGTATGAATACACAGGAAATGATATATAAATTAATTGAATATTTTTTCTCAGATTTATTTCATTTTATATTGTTAATAATGTTTATTCTAATTATCAAGTCAGATACAGCTAAAGTAATAAATAATTTAAAAGGGTTTATTAAAAAAATAATAGTGAGATATCGTACGAAAAATAAAATTGAATATATCAAGAATAATATACCAAAAGATATAAAAAAAATAATAAGAGAATAATGGCAATAAAAGATTTAATAATAAAAGACTGTGATAAAAAATTTGCAGAAATGGTAGAAGTACTTCATAAAATGTATTCAAGAAGATTAAGATTCACCTTTGAAGCAAACTTCAGCGGCAATCCTCAGGATTTTAAATATTATTATTCTAAAATAGACATAAATGAATTAATTAATACAGTAGATAAAATTGAGGATAAAAATATAAATGAGATTTTATGATTATAAATGTATCAGATGCAGCAAAGAAAAAGAATTTTATGAAAACATAGAAGATGAAAAATATATACACAGATGTGATTGCGGCGGTGAAATGATGAGAATAATAATAACACCACCGAATTTTTATTTTAAGAAAAAGCCGGTAAATTGGGATTTAAGTGCAAGTGAAAGGAAAAGAAGATGGAACAGCCCGGACCCGGATGAGAAATTATAATATTACAAAATATTAACGAAAATTAGGTTGAACATAACAGGTCATTTTTTGATTTTAATAATAAATAAAAATTAGTATCTAATTTATTAATTAGATATTTATTCAATCGTTACTTGATAATAAAAGGTGATTGTAAGAGACAATTACCTTTTTTGTTTTAAATAATCGATGAGGAAAAAAATGGAAGAAAAACAAAAGTCGGCAAAAGAAAGAGTTATAGAGAAATTTAACATGATGAAGGATTTAAAGAAAAACAAGTTAAGAAAATCAATTAGAATAAAAGAGGTTGATAATAAAATAATGGCTGAAATTGATATTGAGGGACTGCCTGCAAAAAAAAATAATGGATTAATTGAAAACTCTTACAGGTCATTTACAAAAATATTTAATGACATAAATGAATTTACAGAGTACGCAAAAGAGTTTTTCAGTAAATCAGATGAAGAGATAATTGAAAGCTATAAGGAATAATAAAATGAACAAATCAGGAATTTTTATAAATCCGAAACATAAAGGATTATTTACAAAGAAAGCTAAAAGACATGGTATGAGTGTACAAGAGTTTGCTGATTATGTTTTAGATAATCCGAGTAAATTTGATGCAAAAACAAGACTGCAGGCAAGATTTGCAAAGAATGCAAAAAAGTTCAAACATTAACAGGAGTTTAATATGGCTGATTACAAAGAAAATGAAACTGAATTTATAGATGAAGATGACAGGTTAGATGTAATAAAGAATTTAACTGATGATGAAGAGATTGATGCTGCATTAGAACTCATCAAAGAAAAATTCGATGAACCCGAAATGGATACTTCATCGAAAGAAGAAACTTCAGAACCCGAAAAGGATACTTCTGAAGAAGAAAAACAAGATGAGGGAGAGCGGGAATCCTCAGAAGGAGTCCTTCGGGACATTCCTTCGGAAGAAGAAGAAACAGCAGAAGAAGAGACATTTGTTTTAAGTGATAAAATAATAGAGAATCAGCCTGAAGAATATAGAAAAATACTGAACAAGTACAGAGGCAAAAACAAAGAAGAGCTTGCTTTTGCAGCTGCCAATGCTATAGCAATGAAAAATCCTTATTTGAGAGACAACGAAGAAGCAATACAAGCTATAGCAAAAAAAATAAGTTCTCAAAGTGACGAAGAAGTATTAAAAACACTTATAGAAACTCAGGCTAAGACTGGATTACCTGTTACAGAGGGAGAAGAGAAAATAAAAACTTCACCTAAAATAGAATTTTCCGAAGTACCAGAAAATGAAATGAAAGAAATTATTGACAGAGAAACCGTCAAAAGATTGAAGAAAAAATATCCTGATATGCCTGAAGATATGACCAGCGAAGAGTACAGGGAATGGGAAAGAGCGTTATTTGATGAAGGCGGTTATAAAAAAGTAAATGAATTTCTTCGTGATTTAGAAAATACAACTTCTGAAATAAAAAATGAATTTCAAAAAGTGTTATATGCACAAGTGCATTTAAAGAACCTGTATAATGAAACACCTGCAGAGCTTTTGCCAATTCTAAATGAAAAAACATTGCCAAAGCTTAAAGAATTAAATGATAATTTCCGTGAAGTGAACAACAGAGCACTTGAAGAAGAAGTGAAAATGATCAGGGAAGAGTTAAAAAAATATGGTATTGAGGAAAAAGATTTAGGAGTAGACTTGAATCTTGAAAAAGATGAAAATGGGAGCTATTACAATGAAACATTAAATTCTTTAATGCTGAATGGCAATGAAGTTGACAATAATGTAATTGGCAGAATTGGTAAAGTTCCGTTCCTGAAGAAAGGACAATTAGCAAAGAAATTCATTTATGAGAATAATGCAAAAATTCTTACAACTCTTGTTAATAATAAAATTAAAAAAGATAAACAGACTATTGAGAAATTGAAGGATGAAAATTTAAAAACATTAGGACATTCGAAAGGAACGAGTAAGTCAATAGATTTTGATGATATAAGAAAAATTACAGATGATGAACAGCTGGATAAAATTTTAGAGAGCATCAGAAATAAATATTAATTTTTTTTGTTCTTATTTGTTATTGTGGTTTACTTTCTAATCAGTTTTAAGAGAGAATTTATAATTGAATGTAATTCGATAAAAAGAAGCAGTTAATAATAGGCTGCTTTTTTTGTTTTAAAAATTTTGGAGGAAAATATGGGAATAATAAATAGTGATTTGAAAATGTATCGTGAGGCTTTATCACAAAAAATGAGAAAGTCTCAATGGCATCAGATACCAGTATGGGCTCCAATGATTGGTCATATAGGAGGGACCGATGAACATGGATATCCAAGAAGTGTTCCATTTGGTGCTGTGCAATCAAAAACCTTAAGACCAACAGGTAAGCCAATTGAAGTATTGACAGATTGGAATCACATGGGAGGATACTCAATTGATGTCCCAATAAAACTGCCGTTGAGAGCCAAGCCAATATATGGCGACAATCAAGCAGAAGGTAAAGAAGAAGATATTACATGGGTATATAATAAATGTTTGATTAATCAAGTAAGAAGACCGGTAAAAACGAGGGATGGATTGATGGGCGAACTTGCATTGACGCCAAAATTGTTAATGCAAATATGGGATAATTTAAAAGATGAATTTATATCATACAATCAAAGATGGCAGGCATACGCACCTTATGATGCTGCATACAGGGGATTTTCTGACAATATACTTGCCCCGAAAAGTGAAGGAGGATTTGGAGATGTAATCAAGCAGCGAAGCCACCCTAACTTTTATGTTGCAGGATATGGAAGAGTGCCGTTTGATTCAGATCCTCAGGCTTATGAAAATGCAATTAAGACGCAATTGGATAATCTTGGCAGCGACGATAAAATGACTATGCAGGTAATAAGAAATGCACAAATTTATGGTTCAAGACACATGATAGTTCCAACAACTGCAGGTCCATATCAGGTAAAAGGCATATTAATACTTAATGATGCACAAATGGCACAGCTTGCTGAAGATCCATTATTTGAAAAACTTCATGTAGCACTTATTACAAAAGAGGGAACTAATGCGGCATTATTTACCGGGGCTTACGAAGCTCATCTTGTAGAAGGTGTATTAATTCTTGTTGATATAAATAATCCGGGCGTATGGACAGCAGGCGATACTGGATATGATTCAAACAGAGGCATAATCAATTATGGAAATCCCAATCCGCTTGAGAATCCAATTCATCAATCAGATCGTAAACTTGCATTATATATTGGAGCTTCGGCAATACTGTGCGGTCATACAGTACCACTTGGTTTTAAAAACAGGACTGCCGATTATGATAATGTAAGAGGAGAAAGTTCATATACAGTAATTGGTTATACAAGAGCAGACAGGTATGATCATGATGGATTCTTAGCACCGAGTGAATTCATAGGGAATACAAGTTCACTTGTAATAGCCACATATTCACCAAATAATCCATCATGGACACCGCCAGGTCCATAATTAATTTAGAATAAATAATTAATTAAAGGAGATTAAAATGGCATCAACACTTGGAGAAGAAGCAGGGAAAAGAGCAAGCTGGTCTTCTACTTATGAATCTAACAGGCCACGAGATATACTGGGGCTTACTAAGGCACAGGAAGAAAAAATCAGTCAGTTCATTGGATTTGTTGGAAAAGATCAAAGTGAAAATGAGCAAAAAACATTTGTACTGATATATAATGGTACCACTGCACCAACCCTGACAGATTTTGCTGCAACACCTATTGGGACAATAATAATAGCCCCAAAATTAAATGCTCCTAAGATTTACATACATAAAACAAAATCTACAATACCTGCAGTATCGGACTGGTATTCATTTACTGCAAGTCAAGAAACATAATGCACGGGCAGCCTTTAACAGGCTGCCTTTGAAATAAAAAGGAGAAAATATGAAAAAAATTATAAGCCAAGCAGATAAAGTGTTAGTAATTCCACCAAAATGGAAATTTCCAAATAAAGATAAGTTGGTTATAGAATTAGAAGCAAAAAAGCCAATAGAGGTGCCTGATTATATAGCAGATTACTACATTAAGAATTATCCGCATATTTACAGACTGGCAGATGAGCGGGAATCCTCTGAAGGAGTCATAGGGGATATCCCTTCGGGAGAAGAGCCTTATGAAACGAATGATACGAATGAGCAAAAGGGTGAGTTTAATCCAATTGAATTTCTTGAAATAAACCATGACAGACTTGAGATAGCATTAAATGAACTTGAAAAGAAAAATTTGATACTAACAGCAAAAGCATTGGGGTTAAAAAAAGTTGAAAATCAGAGCAGTGAAAGAATAATTGAGAGAATTATACATGATATAAAAGTGAAATCTGGGAATTCATCCCTTCGGGAAAAGAAATCAGGAGAAGTTGATTTATAATGAATCGATCAACAAAAATAAAAAGCAATATATTAAGCAATTTGAAAAGGCATGGTTTATATGAAAGTGATGTTACTGACGAGGAAATATATTCCCAAATGCAGAGAGCTCAGGATTTAATTATTAACGAGACAGGAATAATAAAAGAGATAGAAATAACATTACATCAAAATCAAGTTGAATATATTTTAAGTTCGGATCAGAGTAAGAGAAATGTAGCAGTTATTAAATCAATTAAGATACCGGATAATTGGGTATATGGATTTGAGATATTAACAAATAAAGAATTCTTGTATAGACAAAGACATTATACTTATGGAATAAGTCAACCAGTAATTGGAACAGTATACGATAACAAGTTAATTGTATATCCAAAACCAGGTGCAAATTATGAAGGAAATATTATTAAACTTATAGTCAATTTAAGTTCATCAACATCAACAATAAACGAAACAACTGATCCCGAACTGCCTGAATATTTTGATAAAGCGATAGAACTTTATGCAACTTCTCAATTATTTGCAGGAAATTTAAGAGTACAGTTTTTGAATGAATTTAATTATGAATTAACAAGGATAAAACCGATTCCAAACAAAATGAATTTTATAGAAAGTAAGAGTATATGGTAGAGAATGACACCAAAACTTGACAGGATGTGTATTGATTTCATTAAAAGAATTCCGGACCAATTAAGAAGTAATTTTACACCTGGAAGCGGTGCATTGCCGAGCAGTTATTTATTAGATTCAAAAATTATAGTTGATTATATAAACAGAGGAATGCAGGATTTATTTGGCAATTTCTGGAAGATGTGCAGCGGAGAGATTAACAAATTCATTTCGATATTTCCGGAATTAGTTGAATTATCAGGTTCAGTTTCTTTGCAAAATGGTAATTATACAATTACAAGCCCATATAGAAATTTTTATAAACTAATAGGAGCATACAGAACAGCAGATAATATTTATTTCAAAGTTAAAGATGCAACTCAATATACATTGTATTTCACGCAGAAATACGATGAATACAAAGTTACTGTAAATAATCCAGTAATTATACAAGTAAATCAAATGCTGGCGGTATTTCCGCAGACAATGACAGGACAAATAAAATTTCAATATATAAAAGTTCCATTGAATCCTGTTACAGGTGAACCATTAGAGCAGAATGGTGAATATGATTCACCATTCTTTGAACATTGGAATAAAGAGATAGTAGATTTAGCTTACTTAAGATTTCTGCAAGAGACAAATCAAACTACATAGGGGATTAAGAAATGCCATCACCAACACAGCCTTTAGCAAAAATTTATACACTGAAGATGGTAGTTAATACTATCATATTATGGCTTAAGAAAGAAAATCAGCAGGAATTGGATCCAGAAATTGTAAAAGGATTCGTAAATTTGGCTACACTTGATGTTGCTGAAATAATTTCAGGAGCCGGTTCAGATGATTATGGAAAAACAGCTATAATTAATGATCAGGCATCAAGCGTAACAACTAATATAATTCAAAATGCGAATTATACTGATGCTGCAAGAAATATTAATAAAAATAATCATGGATTAACTGCAAATGATGTGGGTAAAAGGATATCAGTCTGGATGGGAACCACAATAGCAGCAATTGGAGAAATAGAAGAAATAATAGATAATAATAATTTTAAGATTACAAAAGCATTAGGGCAGGATGGTATAATTAATTATGCTGTTTTTTCTGCGCACTCAACTTTTACAGTAGATTTATCACCATATAAAATAGCAAATATTACAAAGATCACAGATTCAATAAATAAAGAAGTAATAAAAGCAGGAGACAGAGAATTTGATAATCTGCACAGATTCGATGAAAAACAAAATAAGGTTTATTGGTTTAAGCATGGACAGTATTTGTATTTATACAAAGGTTCAAATGTTCAGAATATTGGAACTTTAACATTGTGGTATACGAGTTATCCGCAGAGAGTAATGAACGATGATGATTATTTAGATATAAGAGATAATTACATTCCATTAGTTGTTGCAAAAGCAAAAAATTATGCATTGGAACATTTAGGAATGACAGCACCGGAGTCACTGACAAGTTTAATTGATGCAAAAACAAGAGAAATTAGAGAAAATATATTGAGAGAAAAAGGTTTAATTGAACAAAAAAACAGGAAAGGAATTGAAAGTTGAGCAGATGGCACGACATAGATTTTGATTTTTCTAAAGGGATGAGTACTAATACTGTTAATCCTGGTACTAAGTATGCCAGAAGAATATTAAATCTTCACAATCATATTAAACCCGGTGCATTAGTATTAAGACCTGGATATGATAAACAATATTCAAAACCAGCATGCAATATTCGGGATAATGAAAATAATGAAGTAATCACAGATTTTGGATTTATTAATTTTGATTTATTCTTTGACAGAAAAGCTGATGAAAACGGGAAAGAAATTGTTTGTTTAATTCAGAAAGCAAGAATAAAGGGGTTAAACTCAGATGATGCAATAGATACATTGAATTTCTGGGTGAGACCTTTCTGGAATGGATATCAATGGGAAAACGAATGGGACTGGCTAAATAAAACAATCATTACAAAAATTACAGCTGGTTCAGATATCACATATCCAAATATGATAAAAGTCTACGGCGGAATTAATAACGGGGTACAGAATAATTCATTTAATAATTTTACAATATATAACAGAACAAAAAATGAATTTGCAAAAGTCATTACTTCCAAAGCAGAAGGCAATGAAATAAGGATTTGTCATACAAATTATAATACAAACTGGAACACAGGGGATGTTGTAATATTAAGCAGAAATTGGATTGATTTAAATTATCTTGAAGAATTGCATAGAGTTAACTGGAGTGAAATAACTTTTCATAAAATAATAAATGATTTAAAAATAGGATTTGGCGGTTATGAAAATAGACCAGGGCTTACAATAGGTTACAGAAAAAGATACTATCAAATAAAAAAATTTGATTTCCCAAATATTCATCCAGATATACAGGAAAGTTATATACTTGAAAATCTAAGCAAGATAGATGAAATCATACTTGACACACATATATTAGAACAAAAAAATTACAAACTGCAGATAAATGTAATAGACGGCGGTTCTCTTACAGCAGGAGATTATACGATAAGATTGACCGGAATTATTGATAATTATGAGGAAATGCTAATTGCAGAAGAAAATGTTCAAATAGAAAATAACAAAACAATTGAGATCATACCAAATATAAATTTTGGAATTATTAATAAAAGACTGACAGGTTTTGGAGTATATATAAGCAACGATAATATTAATTTCTTTAAGATAGGCAAGTATAATATTACAGAAAGTGAATTTAATCAGGGCAGCTGGAAAATTGATAATTATGGGAAAATATCACTTATATCCACATTGCAGCCGCAGGAAGAGGTTGAAATTGAATTAAATAATGGAGCCAATGCAGTATCAATTTCAGATGCAAACAGTATAGGTGAATGGAATGTTTTTAATGAAGGAAATTTAGAAGTTGTAAGTGATGCGGTTGATAATTATGCTTTCAGATACAGAAAAGATAATATAGTTTCAATTCCTGAAACATCATCGAGAGCAGGTATCATTCTGCCGTTAAACAATATTACAAGGAATAGATATTATACAATTTCTGCATATATAAAATCTACAACGAATAAAATCTACTCATTTTTCCTGGGGGAATCAAAATTAGTATTAAACAGAACGCAGAAATCAATTAATGTAACAGGTAATTATCAAAAATATGATTTTGAATTATTTGCAGATAATTTTAACGAAGCACCGAAATATTTTACTTTAGCAGTTTTCCCGGGGAAATATCAATTTATTTCGACTAAATCCGGGAAGGTATACAGATATAATGGTTCGGATTGGCAGTTATCAAACAGCGGGCTTCCTTTGTTGGAAGAAGGATATGGTTATTATATAATTGAATTTGGTTCAAGGCTACTTGCAGTATCAACTAAAATTTACAAAAGTGATAATGGAGGCAACAGCTGGACACAAATTACATTGATAACAAATGCAAACATAATTAAAGTAATTAACAATAAAATATTTTTGGGCTGCAGTGACGGGAAAATTTACAGAAGTGAAGATGGAGAAAATTTTACTCTTGTAAGTAATAGTATCAGTAATGCAATCACAACATTTGCGAATATAGGTAATCTCATATTTGCCGGAGTCTTTCAAAGCGGAGTGTATTTGAGTAATGATGAAGGGTTGACGTGGATTCAAAAAAACAACGGATTAACAAACTCAGATGTAACAATATTATTTGCTGATGGGAACAATTTATATGCGGGGACGTTTGGCGGAGGGATTTTCAAAACCAATAATAATGGAGACAATTGGACGGAAGTGAATGATGGGCTCCCGAATGAAGATAAATTTATTTCAGCTTTTATTAAAAAAGATAATTATTTACTTGTCTCCCTGTATAATGCTGATAATATGAGAACACAATATGGAATTTACAGAAGTCTTGACGGCAATAACTGGATTGAAAGCAATGCTGGTTTAACAAGCATGGATATTTATGATTTATACATTATGAATGATAAAATTATGTCAGCAGATTCACAGGGCAGGATATATCAAAGCAATGATTATGGTCAAAACTGGAGTTTATTTAGAGAATTTGAGAATGCAGTAGTATTTGGGAGGCAGTCAAGTTCAGTTGAATTTTATATTGATAAAGTATCAATTAAAGAAAAAAATTATACAGTAGTAGATACATTTGAAGCAAAAGAAGAAATGAAAGATGAGTTAGGTTATAATCCAACTTTTAATCTTGTAAAAGGCTGGGATAAAGCTTTATCATTTAAAGGGAGAACATATTATTTAAATCCATTTATTGATAAGAGATATGAAAATTATCTTATGGTATCGCATATACACTCAAGCGGTGCATTTATGTATGATATAGCTTCATTTTCAAATTTTAGAGAATTAGAAAAGTATGACAGTAATGAAGCATTAAGCATGGCACTATTGCCGTCAATGGATCTATTGATATTAAAAGACAGTTCAATTATCGTACTTGATCCTGAAACTGGAATTGCAAAAGAACCATATCTGGGTGTGAGTTTGGTAGCAAAAAATTCTATAGTAAATATGAATGGTATAATATACTGGTGCGGTGGAGAAGATATTTATATGTATAATAATGGGCAAATTATTCCGCTACTTAAAAATACAATCAGAGATTTATATTTAGATACGTCAGATAAACAATTAATATTTGCAGTAAGAGATAAGCATAATTCATACAGAATAAGATTATTTAAACCAGAACAAAAAACAGAATATTTATATACTGAAAATGGATGGATTGAAGAAAAGAAATATCATTTTCCAGAAGTTTACAGGGCAGGATTCAGGAATAAATTATATTTTCTTTCATTAGGAGACATATATACTGAAGAAGCAGTTCTTGATTATAACGCAGCAGAAGAATATGTAATGACAGGAGAGTTTGTTTACGAACTCTAATATCTAAAATTTACTGTTACTCAATAAAAAGAGGCAGTTATTTATTCTATAATTTTTGTAATAAAAGGATAAATAACTGCCTTTTTGTTTTAATTGGAGATTTAGAATGGCAACATCAAAATTCGAGAGAAGATTTACAAATAACACTGGCAATCCTCTGCTTGGAGCTATAATTGAATTAGTGCCGCAAGATAAAAATTATCCTGAAGGGAAAATAACATTAATTGAACATCCAACAAGGAAAGGCTGGTATTATAAAGATGGTGTGCCGCTTGGTGAATATAAAATATATATCAATGGTTCATTATATACGCAGAATATTTTTCATCCAGAAAGCATATTACAGCATATAGCAGCTTTATTTGATCAAAATCTTAACTTCATCGGGGCAGTTTTGCCGGTAAGAATTAAACTGCCAACACAACCACCGGCAGTAAATGCTGTAGGTAATGCATATTTTGATGTTAACAGCAGAACTATTAAAGTCGATTTAGAAGGCAATGGAAATTATATAGCTGTAGGGAGCGGAGGAGGAAGCGGACAAACTTCGGGAATGGTTTTAATATCAGGGGATCAAACAATTACAGGAGTTAAAACATTTTTCAATATAGATATTTCTCCTATTCCCGGCAGTTCATTTGCATTGCCGTTAACACCACCGAATACATCTCCAGGACGGAGAACTGGAGCAATTTATTATGACAGTGCAAATAATGTAGTAAAAATATCAAAGGATGGTTCAGGGACTAATTTTCTTGTTTTAGGTTCAAGTGAAGGTGAAAATTATGTAAGTCTTCATGGTTTATCAGTTCATGATGGACAAATAAACGGTGTCGGTATATATATGTACCACAATGGGCAAGTATATGCATTACCTGTGAGAAATGCGCAGAATGGTTATTATGCAGAAGACGCACCAGGTGCAATTTATATCGATGAAACAAACAAAAGAATATTAGTCAATTTTGGCAGAAGTCATTATAATGAACCAGATGCAATAAACGATGAATATTTTGAAGTGCTGCCAATTAAGAAGGTACTTGATGCTGTAAAAAATGATGCGGAAATACTTATAGGCAAGACAGGGATTCAGCGTGATTTTTACAGCAGGATTATCGGGAAAACAGGTTCAAGCATTGATATGAATTCAGGATTATTGCAACTGCCAGACGTAAGATATATGGGAAATCCGCAATATTATGCAAATGCTGTCTGGACTGATAATACTTTTATTGATGAAACCGGCAAAAGATTATTCAGATTAAAAATAAGATTTGATGACGGTGCAAATTTATATACCAAAGAAATACCAACGATAGAAGAAGTAAAAGATTATATACAAAGCGGGACAGGACAATTTTCAGGAACATCATCATACTGTGAGATAAATATAAATGGTGCAAATGCAAATGACAGATATTATTTGACCCCAAAATCAGAAGTGTGGAATGCAAATGATATGCTTATAGCTGAAGCACAGACAGGTAAATTAATAGTAAGACGAGGAAGCAACGGGACAGCAGATTTGCAATTTTATTGGTTCAGAAGGAAAGCATCTACATTATAATGGAGAGAATAATGAAGAAAATAACTGAATACTGGCAGATAATTGTAGCGATTGCAATTGTAACATTTAATGTTGGATATACAGTTGCAAAACTTGATGAGAAGCCGTCAAAGGAAGAAGTTAAAAAAGAAATAATAAATGCAATAGAAAGCTACAGGCAGGAAATAAAAGAAATGTATATAAGAATTGACCAAATACCGGGACTGCAGGAACAATTAAAATTAATTAATGAACAGCTTGAAATCCTGAATAAGAAGTTTGACAAGTTTGAGGATAAATTTATTTATCAAAAAAAGTAGAGGTATAAATTGGGAAAAGAATGGTTAAAGAAGATGAAACTGAACACAACTGCAATTATTATTGCAACAGCAGGTTTAATTTTATTAACTATATGGCTGCTGCCAAATGCAAATGAAAAAGAAATAGAAATTTCTAAAAGGTATAACTTAATCGCGCAACAGTATGATGATAAAACAAATAATTATAAAGACATTAATCTTGTAATAAAATTACAAAATGAAATTACTGCGATTGATAAAGAAAGCAGGATTATAAAAGTATTTGAGGTAATAATAATGAGTTTAATCTATATACCATTAACTGCATTACTTGCAACATTGCTGCAATATTTATTCACAGATTTGCCTTTTACAAGGTACAAATTCAAAGGCGAAGATATGAAATTAAGTGAAAAAGAAAGAACATCATCAATGGTAGTTTTAGCATCAGCACTGCTTACAAGCGGTATACTGGTAACTGTATTACATATAACAATCTTTTTAAGATGAAGAATGAAAGGTTTAATATTAATAATAATTATGGGATTAAAAACATCACAAGCTGGAATAGATTTAATAAAATTTTTTGAAGGGTTCAGAAGTCAGGCTTATTTATGTCCGGCATCAATCTTAACAATCGGTTATGGACACACAGGAAAAGATATATATCCCAATATGGTAATTACTGAAAAAGAAGCGGAAGAATTATTAAAGAAAGATCTTGAAAGATTTGAGAAATATGTAAATAACTCAGTAAAAAGGATTTTAATCTGGAATCAATTTGATGCTATAGTAAGTTTTAGTTACAACACAGGTTACAGAATTAAAGGAAATTTACAAAAGTCTATAAATGAAAATAATGTTAGAACTACTGTTTATATAATGAGTCAGTATAACAAAGCAAATATAAACGGGAAATTGATTGTGTTGAAAGGATTAATTAAAAGAAGAGAAGCCGAAACATTTCTTTACAGTACAGGCGACAAAGAAACATTATACAAAAAGTATTTAATGAAATCATGAAAAATATAATTGTTTTGGGAATCCTCCTTCTGAAGGAATGGATTCCCAAAAGGAGTCCTTTTGGACATTCCTTCGGAATTAGTTTAATAATACTTGTAATTGCCTGTTCAAGCGGGGAGACAATAATTAAAGCAAGAAAAGTTGAAATTACCATCCCTAAAATTGAAGATTCGATAAAAGCTGAATATAAAGATATATCTGCTGAAATAACCAAAGCAATTGACAGTCTATTTCAAAAGGTACCAGAAGAAGCAAGAATAGAAGGAGAAAAAGAGATAATGACAGCAAAAGGCAAAACAAAAGCAAAAGTAAAATATTATCCCAAGAAAAAATTTTTTGAGCTTGATATAGAAGAACATAAAGTTGATACAATAATATCAGATACAACAATGATAACAGAGAAAAAAGAAGTTACAACAACCGAAAAATTGGGATATGCAGCAAAAGGAATAATAATATTTCTGGTAATTGTATTAATAATTATTTTCGTTGTTAAATTCAATATAACAGGAAAAATATTATGAATGATTATGGTAATGCTATTGAAATAGATGTTTCGGGTCCAGTAATTAATATATTCGAAGAAAGTCAAAGCAATGGCAGATATTTACTTGGCTATATATCAGGTGAATTTTATAAAATAAAAACTTCTTCCGAAGGAATGGATTCCCATGGAGAATTATTTATAACTGTATATTATAAAAGAAATACTGATATGCAATGGGAAAGCGTAACATTTAAACTGAACAAAGATGATAAAATATTCAAGCAGAAACTGCCGCCGGGAATACTCGCAGTATGTTTTTACATTAGATTATATGGATATGCAGAAGAACTTGAATTGACATCTTTAAGGATTTCAGTAAAAGAAATTCCAATTGGGAAGTATGGCGGCAAACCATTGCAATTAATGGAAATAGAAGAACAGCCTGAACCGCCAAGTTTTTCTATAATATATACTCCATTTGAAATAAAAGTACCATTAGCAGGTGAGGTAACGGCAAATTCTGTAAAAGTAGTATGGGCAACTACACATAGAGCCAAAGGAAGAGTAGTATATGGACTGTCTCCTGAGAATTTAAGCAATGAGGTAAGAAATGATGAATATGAATTTTATCACGATGAATTAATTACCGGGTTGGAATTAGAGCAGATATATTACTGCAGAATATATTCAACAAGCGAGCAAACAAAACAGGAAATAAGCAGTGAATTGATGGCATTTTCTACAGGCAAAGAAATTACATTCCAAAATATATTCGGTATAACAAATATCGAATATATTGTTAAAGATAAGTTGAATAAAAACGTGAACAACATTTTATATGAAACAGAAACATTTCTTACAAGTGAGCCTGAAGCAGATGTAACAGTAAACAATTATGCATCATTATCTGTTCTTAATAAATCAGAGTTAAATGCATTAAATAAAATAGTGAATGAATTTGATTATACGGTAACTCCATAAAAATAAACTTAACTGCGGCAAGCAGATTTATTAACGGTAATTCGATAAAAAGAAGCCGATGATGATCTTTTTCTAAAAAAGAGAAGGATAATTATCGGTTTTTATTTTTAAGAGGAGACAGCATGATAAAACAAAACAGTAAAAATGAAATAAAAAAAATAAAAATCATTAACAAAGAACTTAACATAAACTGCGGGGATTTAGATTTATATCTTGACTTATTTATTACGGATGAAAATGGGAAGACTGAAAAGATATTGACAAAAAAGGGAGATTCTATATTAGCTAATTTTTTGAGAATTATGTATCTGCAGATGAGCAGGGACATTAGAAATAATGTAATGGGAGGTACATTTTACAGATATGAAACAACAAAATCAGGCTCTGGTATTGTATCTATCGGACCCGGCAATAATAATAAAATAAGAATAACGTTTGATACAAGTATATTAAGTAATTATCCAGCAGGCAAAGTAACATTAGGAGGATTTCAGGGAGTTAATATAGACGGGAGATATGATTTTACAAGGATTAATAATACGACTATGGAATTAGAAAATTCAGTATACCAATCTGGATGGCAAAGCGGAACAGGAGGAGTTAATATATATGTTCCTATCACAAATTTAAATAAACCATCTTACAATAGTTTTAGAATTGCTCAAATAGTAATCGGTACAGGAACCGCAGCTGTTGCAATTGATGATCAATTATTAGAAAAGCAAATACCTTCATCAGCAACAAACGGAGGATTGATATATAACAACATTATAGTATCACAGGATACTAATGATGCAAATTCAGCACAAATAACAATTACAAGAACATTTACAAATCAAGCCTCTAATACGGTTCAGGTAAATGAAATAGGAATGTTAATGTATGCGGGAAGTAATTCGATGCAATTATTAGTAATGAGAGATCTGATTCCGAGCGGCGTAAATGTAGCAGCAGGGAAAACATTAACAGTAAATTATAGAATAAAAACATCATTAAATACCCAGACAGATCCCGGCGGCTTTGTATCAAACTTTATGAGGATATTGTATAGACATGTAGCAAATTCAACAAGGGCGGCGTTTGATATTAATAATAATAACATTACAGATGGTTCATCAAAGATTGATTTTATTGCAGTAAAAGCAGGTGGATATTCAATAGAATATCCTGATGATGAAAGCGAACAAAATTGGAAGATAGGAATAATTATAGGAAGCGGCAATGCTTCAGTAAGTATGGGGGATTACAATCTAAATCAATTGATTGAACACGGCAAATCTAATGGTAAAATGCTCTATTATGGAGGATTTGCAGAGGATTTCGAAACAGGAACAGATTATGCACAATTTAAAATTATAAAAGCATTTGAAAATGCTTCAGGCAATACAATCCAAGTAAATGAATATGGATTAACAATAGGAGCTTATGCAGAAGTGGATGGAAGCGATACATTTTCAGGAGCAAAGTATATTTATTTAATTGCAAGAAATGTATTAAGCTCATCTATCGATATTCAAAATGGGGTTATACTAAAAGTTGTATATACATTAAAAGTTCAAACAGGCGGAGGATCTTAATGATTAAGAGACTTCATAAATTTCCTCAGATAAACGGACTTGACAAAGAATTAGATTTTATAATCCATGAGGTAGAAAATTTAACAGGGAAATTAGTAAATGAATTGCCCCCAAAAAATCTTGTAAAAGAATACTCGAGATTTTTCAAGAAAGAAAAAGAAGGAATTTATAAAGAGTATATAAAAATCAATGGAGAATACAGAGTATGGGAATCCATTCCTTCGGAAATAGAAAATTCAAGCTCTGGTGGTTCTAATACATATATTTACATTGCTTATGCAGATGATGCTAATGGTAATGGGTTCACGTTAACTTTTGATGAAAATAAAGATTATATAGCTATAAAGCATACAAGAGAAGAAATAATAAATCCAACACAATCAGATTTTGTCGGTTTATGGAAAAAGATAAAAGGAGAGCAAGGAAATGACGGAACAGGTGCATTTGTTTATATAGCTTATGCATCTGATAATGAAGGCAATAATTTCACATTAAATTTCAATCCTGATTTAGATTATATTGCTATACTTTCTGCAACAACACCGATTGAGAATCCACAAGCTTCTGATTTTGCAGGATTGTGGAAGAAATATAGAGGTCCAGGTTTAATAACAGGCGGCAATGTTGGTCAAATTATAGTTAAGAAATCTACTTCAGATTATGATGTTGAATGGAAAGATAACGAGTTAAAATCATTAAAAGATGTAAGTATTGATAATCCTCAAGATGGGCAAGTGTTAAGTTATGATGCTGGTTTAAATAAATGGAAGCCAATTACTATTTCAGTTAGTGGAGCGGCTATATTATTATATTCGTGGCAGGTTGGTGGTATATATAGTCAACTACTGAATTTTTTATCTACTAAAATTGTGGTGCTATAATGGCAATCAGTCACAATTTATCTGACATATCTAATCAATTAAGTTGCGTGGATCCAGTTGCTGGGATATCAGGAACTGTGGGAAGGTCATGGTTAATGTGGAAAATATTTGATTTATTAAGGAATTTTGATTCTAATGTTAAATTAATAACCAATTCTGACCCCACGCCAACATTTTTGCAAAATGAAGTTGGTGTATTAACAAGTGAACCAGCTCAGAGTCGTTCAACTGCTAATGATACGATTAATTTTTATTTAGCCAACGACCCCGGTCTCTCGCAAAATCCAAAGTCTGTGTTAATCTTTGCTTTTAAAACCGCATCTGTTGCAAGTTATAACTCTCTATTTGAGGTCAATGTTAGTTTTAAAATTGAGGGCGGGACAAAAACCACTCCTATTATACTGACAAGTGGCAGTTCTTCAAATACTAATCAATTTGCTTATGGGATTGAGACAATCAGTTCTACTTTCACAGATATGTCTCTTGCTCCTAAATTATTATTATGGAAAAGCAGTAATGCTAACCTAATTATGGGTATCAGAAAAAGTAATGGTGATTATTATGGTTCTGGTTTAATAGTAAATCCATCGTATGCTGGATACAAAACTAACATTGGTTCTATAACAGAAGGATTAAATTTTAGAGCCGTTGCAGCATTAACAGCAAACCCATATCATAGTTTTTATGAAGGATTTGGTAATTTTGGGTCGGCACAGACTGGTGCATCGCCGCCATCAGGTTTATCTCCACTGACATCTGCAGGCTCGTTACCAACAGCATTATTAACCTGGGGTGGTAATCAATATGCAATAACTTCAAAATTAAGAATTGGTATTACAGATGGTGCTAATGTTAAAGCAGTTAGCGATGAAATAGAAGGTTTATATCTTGTTAATCCAAATGCTGTTGCTGGTAACTATGGGACTATATCATTGATAAACAATAAATATTATTTGAAAGCTGGAGCTGTTCATGATGGCAGAGAGACTCATAGAATAATATTAGAGTTGGGTTCTATGTAAAATAAAGAAATTGAGAATATATTGAATGCGAAATGGGATTTACAATTATGAAAATTCGTGATTATTCCCAAATGGATGTCCCAAAAGACTCCTTTTGGGAATCCTCCAAAGGAGTCCTTTTGGACATTCCTTCGGAAGGAGGATACCCAATATTAGAAAATGACAGTAATAAAATAAATGAATTTGAGAAAAAATATAATATAACATTTCCGAAAGAAGGCAAATTGATTATTGCAGAGGATAATAATGGTCAAATAAAAGCAATTGCAAATTTAAGATTTGTGTTGATGATAGAACCATTCATTTCCGAGAATGCAATAATTGGGAAAAAACTCTGGGATTACATTGAAAATTATATTAAAGAAAAAGGAATAAAAATTATAAGATGTTTTGCGAATGAAAAAAATGCAAAGATTTTCAAGAAAGCAGGATTTTATGAATGTTTTGAAAATCATAAAATTTTAGAAAAAAATTATTGGCTTGTTCCAAAGGAATGAATTAACACCTAAGACAAGCAGGGAGGAAAAAATGGCAGGAACTTCAACACGAGAAGCAGAAGCACAAAGACAGCTTGGTGATTTAAAAAATTTTGTTGGTGACATTAAATCCGACAGGTACAATGTACTGAATCGATTTAATAATTACGTTGAACCGTTTGGTTATTATGATATAACTCAAAAGCTTAATGATATATATTCTGGACAGGAAGAAATAATTAAAAGAGATATAAATGAAGATATAGCAAAGCAGCAGAGAAATGCTATATCATCTTTAGCATCGAGAGGTATTACAGGCGGTTCTATATTAACAGATATACAGAATAGTATTGCATCGGATATAAATAAAAATAAATATAATGTATTAGGACAATTAGGAGTGAGCAAAGCATCATCTTTAGCAGATTTAATGAAGTATATTAATCAAAATAAACTCACACAGACGCAGCTTGCATCAAATATTGATATGGCAAATATCAGAAACAAGCTTGGGGGTTTAAGCACAGGGTATGGATATCAACAAAATCTGCTTGATGTATTAGATGATACAACCTGGTTAGATGATGTTTTAGGATTAGTAAAAACAGGAACACAGAATGCAGAAGGAATAGCATCATTATTAAAAGTATTAGGAGTTTAAAATGCCGGCACTTGGTAAAGCATTAGCAAGATTAAATTATGACTTAGGACTCAATCAGCTTGGCAAGTTTTTAGAAGAGCAGAGAAAAAAGAAAGAAGAGAATGAATTCTATAATAATCTTTTGAATATTTATAATAGGGCAAAAGAAAGACAAAGGCAAATTTCAGAAGGATTTGATGTAAATGACATAACTTACAATCCCGGTAAAAGCGAGGATGAAATTGGGGATTATATACTTGGGGATATAATTCCAAAAGAAACTCAAATTAAAATAGAAGGGCAAAAAATAAATATACCAAGCAGTGAGAGATATAGTAAAGCAAAAAATGTTTTCAATGAATTTCAGGAATCCATGCTGCCGTATATTTTGAAAGAAGATCTGGATACAAATAGAATAAATAAAGTAAATATACTTTCTAATTTATTAGCAAAAGAAGCAGAAGAGCTAAAACCAAAGCAGCCAGAATCATTCGAACTTGGGAGAGGCGAATCAAGATTTATACAATATCCGGGAAATTTGCCAATTAAGGTAGCAGAAGGAGAAAAATTTGAAACAGAAAAAAATCCATTTGTAAAAGTTGGAGCAGATGGATACTTATATCAATGGGATTTTGACAAGAAGAAATTTGAAAAAACAAATTTAAAAGCGCCAGCTAAAGAATGGCAGTTTGAACCAAAGGAAAAACAATCCAAACAACTTTCTCAATCAACTTCAAAATTAATTGCAGATATATTACATCCCAAGGAATATGTAACAGATGAATTTGGCAATGTATTGAAATTTAAGACAGATAAGAAAGGAAATTTTGTAAGAGATGATAATACGGGGAAATATATAATTGACCCAGCCGGTAAGCCAATGAAAATAAGCGAAGAAGACAGGAAATATCAAAAAGAGAATGCATTACAAAATATAATGCTGCAAACATTAGGATCAAGAAGTTATGAATTTATAAAAAATATGGAAAAATTATATGGCAGAAGATTATCGCCGCAAGAATTGAAAAATGAAGCAATAAAACATGCAAAAGAGGGTAAACTTCCAGATGATGCAGCTGGAGAAATTGCTGAATTTTTGCCGTACTATAATGTAATTTATCAAGGGATAAGATGACAGGATTAGAAAAATTAATCAATATAGATATAGAGGGAAGTTCAACTGATGTAAATGAAAGATCCATCGGCAGAGGCTTACAAAAATTAATTGATGTCGGAAAACGTATTGATTATGTAGAATCAGTACTTAAAAAAAGGACTCAAGCCCCATTAAGAAAAGAAGAAATATATAATTCCCTAAATGATCCTTTCAATGCAGATTTCTGGTTAAGAACTGATTTAACAGATGAGCAAAAAGATTCAATATATAATGTTGAGAAAGCAAAAGTATCTGGCTTAAATTCAGAGAGAGATTATCAGCAAAAAAAAGAAAATAATTTTGCACAAACTTATTCCGAAGGAATGGATTCCCATAATACTCCAATTGACATCAAAACAAAGGAAGATATCAATAAAATACTTGAAGCATCAAAAGGAAGAAGATTTACACCTGCACAAATTCACCCTTCCATACTTACTCAGGTTGGCGGAATTGCAGTTGAAGCACCAAGATCAAGAAAAGTTAATGCACTCGAATATTTATCAAAGATAGGTGAAGGGATAAAAAATATTCCTGAAAATTTAGCTGATGCACTTGAATTAATAGGTAAAGGAAGAGAAAATGTAAGAAAGGGGATTCGATATATAACCGGGCAGGATGAATTAAAAAATGTTTATACAATATATGATGAAAAAGGGAATGAAATAACAAGTACGTCAAATAAAGAAATTGCAGATTTATATCGTTTACAGGGATTCAATGTTAAATCTAAGTTTGACAAAATAAGTCCATTATCTGCAGGATTAGAGACTACAGCAAGAGGTACGGCACAGCAGGCCGCAGGTGCATTAAAAGGTATGTTACAATCAATACCTGCAGTTGCAGCATATACAGCTATACAACCACTCGCAGCTGAAATTGGCGGTGAAATTGCCGAAAATCTTGGTTACGATAAAAGAAAAGGAGAAGAAATTACAAATAAAATACTGCCATTCGCTTTTGGTCCAGCTGTAGGGATAGGTTCATTATTATCTGAAGAAGGAATTAAAAAACTTGAAGAAGCAGGGGCATTTGATAAATTAAAACCTCAGGACAGAGAGATAGCAAAGGAATTAATAAGCAATGGATTATTCTTTGGGACTGTAATTGGAATTAAAGCCGGGAAAGTTAAGCTTGATAAAAACTTAGAGAAAAAATTAAACAAAGAAATAAACGAAGCATTTGAGAATCTAAGCTTAGGCATACCAATCCAAGCAAAACCAATAATACCATCAGAGAGAATTCCTCAATCTAAAACTGCCGAGAAAGTAATTGAAGCAGCAAAATACACAAAAGGAAGAACACAGGAAGAGAAAGAAATAATAGAAAAGAAATTAGAACAGCTTGCACCTACAGCAGGGGAAATTTTCTTTGGTGAAAAACGAGATAAGATAGAAACAACGGAACCAATGAAAAAAGGAATACAAGGATTATTAGAATCGAGTGAACAAAAGCAAATTAAAGCATTAGCTGATAAGATAGCAGAAGGTGAAAAAGAATTTACACTGGAAGAATTGCAGCTGCAAAAAAATTATCCTGAGTTATTAGAACAAGAGGTTAATAAATTAAAAGAAGGGATTAGCAGAAAGGGTATACAACAAACTAAGGAATGGATTCCCACAGGAAGTGAAAGAGAGAATGTACAAAAAGCAAAAGAAATCCTGACGAAAAAACCAACTGCAGAAGTAATTAAAGAAGCAAAAGATAAATTAGGAAAGAATTTTGAAACTGAATTTAATGAATATTTAAAGTTGCCTAATAATAAAGCAAGAATTTCATCAGCAGAAGATAAAGAACTTGAAAAAGGACTACTGCTGGAAGATTTCAGCAGGCGGACATTAGCAGCTGATTTGTTAAATGCAGATATAGATTCAGATTTATATGGACTTGCAGAACAAAAATCAGCACTAACAAAGCAGCCGGAAGTTATAGGGGCAAATAGAGGCAGAGCAATAAAAATAAAATTACCGAAAGGTGAAGAAAAAATATTTGTAATGGGAGAGGGGACACACAAAGATCCTATGGCTATGGCTTTTAGATACTTAGCTGATGATTTTAAGAAACAAGGTATTGAAGAAAAAGAAGCAGAAAATCTTGCAGAAGATTATATAACTCAAGCTGCAATTAATGATGAAATAGATATTGGAGATTATAAAGAAGGAAAATTTATAAGCAGCTGGAAAAAACAAGAACATATTCAACCGAAATCTTCTTCCTTAGAAATTCCTTTAGAAAAGGAAATACAAAAACAGGATATTCCTTATCCGAAGGAAGAGATTCCCACTGAAACAAAGATTGCAGAAATTAAAGAAATACCAATTAAAGACATAAAAACAGATGAGGGAAGATTTCAGAATAGAGCAACATCATTTAGTGAAGAGACAGCATCATCAATTGAAAAAAATTATAATCCAGCCGCATTTGATCCTATAATTGTATGGAAAGACCCAAAGGATAATAACATTTATGTATTAGCCGGACATTCAAGACTCGAAGGAATGAAACGAAGAGGAGCTAAAACTATTCCTGCAAAATTTTTTGAAGGAACTGAAAGAGAGGCAATTAATTATGCAATAATAGAAAGCAACAGAAAAGCAACACAGGAAGATATATTAGCAGATATCCGTGCATATAAAAAGGCAAAATCAGAAGGATACAGCAAACAAAAATTATTGGAGTTATTTAAAAAAGAATCCAAGATTAAAACGCTTGAAAATTATTCTCATCTTGATGAAAATGGACAATTTTTAAGTGCATTAAATTCGGAATCTGCTAAAACATATCCTTATCTTGAACGCAATGCATCATGGGTTGGTGAATTAAGAAAAATGTATCCGCAGCTTACAGATGGACACGAGCAAGAATTATTTGACTACTTCTATAGAGACAGATTAAGTCATTCATTTATTAAAAAAGAAGAATTATTTGATAAGGTTGAAGACAGAGTAACAGATGTAACTTTTAATAAATATCAAAAGCTTGCGCTTGATAAATTAGAGAATGCAGGGGCAAGAGCAAGAAGCGATACAAGAGACATACAGTTAAAAATTGATTTACTGAAAGCAAGGAATAGAGAATTAAAAAAACTTTCTTTAGGAGCACCAGAAGAACAAAAGAAAATATTTCAGAAAGAAATTATTTCAAATATTGAAGAAATTAAAAAACTTGAGAGCAATATTAATGAGATTGTAAATTCACAGTTTGATATATTTGAGCAGCTCAATCAAGAATTAAAGGAAGGAGGTTTTAATGAAGAAAGCGGATCACAAATTGTCGCCAGCGGAGATCCGGAGGAACTTGAAAAACTTGCTGAGGATCTTGAAAGCAAGGCGGAAACTGCTGGAAGAATTAGCACGGAGGAGCTCAGAAAAGAAATAAATAAATCAGGTCAGATACTTTTTCAAAGATATATTGAATATAATGATAATCCAAAGAATGAAATTGAGATTTCTTTATTAAGGGCATATAATAGTTTTGACAATGAACTTCCTTTAAGAGAAGAAATATTAGATAATTTAATAAGGAATAGATGGATAAGAAAAACTCAAGATGAGGAAGTAAAAAGAGCACTTATATCATTCTTAAAAGAATTTGTAAAACAGGGAAGATATGAAAGTTATGATAACTATATTAAGAGAGCATTAAAAGAAAAACCTGAATTAATAACGAGTTATATTTACTTAAGAAGTAAATTAAATGAAGCAGTCAGAAAAAGAGAAAAAGATAATAATTTTATATCAGATTATAGAAGAGAAATTGAAAGGAAAGAAAAGCGAGAGAACCTATCACAACAGAGCTCATCTATTGAAAAAGAAAATAAGCAAATCTTAAAGCAAGAACATACATCAAAAAATATATTTAATGCAGCGAAGGAAGAATTTGGAACAACTCAGAATATTCGAAAGGCAGGATATATACTGCCAGATGGTTCAATGCTTGACTTCAGCGGAGGGGAAGACAAACGATATCTTGATCATACAGAAATAAGAAGACTTAACACAAGCATTGAAGATTTTATTGATAAGGGTGCAATCAGATTCATGCCAGAGGCTGATGCATTTTATTTTACTCGAATGCCCACAGTGCAGCAAATGAAAATCATAAAAAAAATCGCTGATATAAAAGATGGCTATATAACATTGGGAATAGGTGAAGATTTTTATAGAGAATATGATAAAGGAACAAAAACGGATGAAATAATTTCTGATATTGAAAATTATTTTATTTATGGAAAAAGCAAAAGTAAAATAGATGAAATACGAAAATCAAAAGATTATCAAGGTGAAAGAGAAGAATTATTTCAACTCTGGGAATTAGAACGGACACCGCTGCAAGAACTTCAGGACCGCAGAAGACATCTTCAATATATAATAGAATCAGATAAAAGCAGCAAGAATGAAAAAATAAAAGCAGAAGAAGAACTTAAGAAAGTAGAAATTCAATTAAAGAAATTAAGAGAACAAAACAATCAATTAAATATATTCGAAGCTGAACAGGGAAATTTATTTCAGCAGTCAGCAACACAGCCTTCGAGAGAAAAATTCCAAAACTTAAATGATTATGACAGAGAAATAAAATTAAAACAAAGCAGAAAGAATGATTTAAGAACTGTATACAGCAAGATGAGCGAAGGGCAGAGGAGGAAATTTTTAGATGAACTTGTTAAGGGAATTGATAAAGAATGGTTAATAGGTCAAAAAGATTTGACCAAAGAGCAGGCAAAAGGTTTAACAGATTTATTAGAAAAAGCAATTTTGTTTGATCCAGAAAAAGCAGATCTGACAACAGCATGGGAAGAAAGCTTTCATGCTTCTATAGTAACGCTGGCAAGACCTTATCTTGCAAGAAATCTTTTAAGAGAAAACGGCTGGGATGGTAAAGGAGAAATATGGGATGTAAAGAATAATGAGAGTTTAAGAAATGCTCATGAAAATCTTGCTAAAAAGTATATAGAATGGAGAAAAAGGCAGGAAGAAAATCCTGCGGAACCAAAAACAAGATTAGAAAAATTATTTCAGCTTTTGCGTGAATTATGGGCTAAGATTGCGTCATTTTTGAATAAAATAGGATTTAAGACTGAAGCAGGATATTTTTATGATCTTGCAACCGGGAAATTAAGGAAGAGCAATGAAAAAGTTTCGGATAATGAGTTTTATAATGAATTGGCAAAATCACAAACAGATTTTGAGAAAAGCTTAGAAGATTTCAAAAATGGCAAACTAACAAAACCTGCAAAAGTAACTACAACACCAGAAATATTAGTTAAACTTGGAGCTGAACAACTGCCAGTTATTATAACACCGGAGACAATTGCAAAAGTAATTCACAAACATCAAATAACTTATGAGCAATTAAAAGATTTGCCTGTAGAACTTCATGATCCAATTATGGTATTCCAATCAGCAACTAGACCTAACAGCTTTGTTATTATGACAGAATTAAGAAGTGATAAAGGCAATATTGTAGCAGCAATTCATTTAAGCAAGAGAGAACAGCAACATTTTGTAAATAAGATAGCAAGTGTTTACATAAAGGAAAGAGATAAAACTTTTATTGAGTGGATTGATAAAGGATTATTAAGATATTATAATAAAAACAAAAGCCAGATTTGGTTACGATCCGCCGGGCTCCGATTGCCCATGGAAGTAACCAAATCCGGCTCCACAAAAATATTAACTGAGGATGATTTAATCAATAATAAACTAATGCAAAAAATAAGCGAGATTCAAGAGGAGCTGTATCCTAAGGATCTGAAATATTATATGGACAGAATTGCAACGATAAAAAATATATATGAATTGAAAAATTGGAGGAAAAAACATGAAGCTGAAATTGAAGAATTGCCTGCATGGGAAAGAGATGATATAATAAATGCATGGAATGAACAGCACAGATTATTTACAGGTGAAAGAGGCGGCTGGGAAGCTGAAAAAGTAAATAGAAAGTATGAAAGTAAATATGAAGGGACTAAAGAAGAATTTAAGAAATATCTGCCTCAGGCATCTGAGTTATTTGATGAAGGTTATAGAAGATATGCAGATTTTTCTAAAAAGATTAGAGAAAGAGCTGGTGATATAAGTCCAGATGATATTTTAAAATTATTCAGAGAAACATATAAAGCAAAATTAAGAGAATATAGAAAAAGCAAAGAAGAAGAAGGAACAATAGTTGAGCCTAAAGCCGATTTGACAGATAAAAAAACAGAAGAATTAAAAAATGAGATTAAGAAAATATTAATTAACAAAAATATGCCTAAAAAATTACAGGAAGAAATATTAAGAACAGCAGAAGAAATAATTAATAATCCTAAAAACAGATTAGGTAAGTATTCGAAAATTAGAGCATTAACAGAATTTGGTGAGAAAATCAAATTAATGACATTAAAGTATGGTGCAGCGGGAGCAGAACTTGCACAAAGGATTGCACATGGGACTAAAAATAGAATGGATATAATAGAAAGATATTATGAGATAATAAATAAGATTGAAGATGTTTATGATAAAATTAAATCAGAGAGCGGAGAACAGGAGATAAAGAGAATTGAAGCAAAAATAATTAAAGCACTTGAAGACAGAGATAATGTTAAAGAAATATTAAAAAGTGATATTGAAAAGGAATTATATGAATTGTACTTAAAAATTTATGGCGGCAAAGATATACCTTTTGGATTTTATAATGAAATTAAAAAGGCAGGTTATAAAGTTCGAAGTGATTATTTCCCGCATATAATTAGAGATTCATTTATAATTGATGAGATAATAAGTAATCCAGCAGATGTTATGGAAATTAATACAAAGGGATTAAACAATTTTATATCTGCAAACAGCAGATATCTTAATCCAAGAGAATTTGATATAAAAGATATTCGAAGAGATTTACTCGGAATAACAAAGAATTATATTTTCTCTGTTTCAAAAGCATTAGCTTATAAAGATGCAGTTAATTATTATTATACTGATTTTAAAAATGATATTCCGCCGCTTCTTAAGAAACAATCAATGAGAACAGCAATTCAGTATATGAGA
Organism: Candidatus Pacearchaeota archaeon; assembly: GCA_038869535.1. GTDB lineage: Archaea > Nanobdellota > Nanobdellia > Pacearchaeales > GW2011-AR1 > ASMP01. The sequence continues at coordinate 16,527 of JAWCQY010000001.1, read as the reverse complement.
TCCGTGCTTGATCCGGAGATACCATCACGAAATCTATTTATGAGAATGTTAAGAGGAATGAGAAATGCTGAGTATACTAACTTTCTTTCATTCTCACTTAAGAATGCAGTACAAAATTATACTCAAAAAGATTTTGCAAAACTTTATATGACACCTGAAGCGGTAAGGATTACAAATAAAATATTTTATAAATACAAGCAGGCAACAGGCAATTTATTAAATGCAATATATGAAGCATCACACGAAACACCACGCTATCTTGAATTATCAATGGAGGATATTAAGAGAAGCAGGTTGTTGAGAATTAATGAAAAAATTAGAAAAGTAGAACCATTTCAACTTGCAGAATTGAGCAATTGGAAGTATGCAGAACTTGGCGGCATTATTGATTATGTAATTAAACAACCGGAATATAAAAGATTAAGAAATAAAGGATTATCTGAAATTGAAGCTATAAATAAAGTTCTTGAAAACAGAGATACATTTGATACGGCGGTACGAAATGGTATGGATTTAGCATCGCAGACACAGATCAGCCCATCTGCAGCTTACAGACCATCATTATTTGATAAAGAACTGATAAGATTCTTTTTGATGTTCAAGAGATTTCCAATTGCAACACTTGAGCATATAAGTCAAACAATTTTCACAAGTATGAAGGGTGCTGAAGGATTGAGAGCACAAAGGATATTAAGAAGAGGATTAAGCGAGAATGTAAAACCAGTAGAGATGTTAAGAGCCGCAGAATTATACAGGAAAGCAGCAGAATTGATGATTAAAAATTATAAAAATTATGAAGAAGAATTCGGAATTAGTGATTTAAAAGAATATCATTATTGGCTTAAGAAACAGGAAGAATCATTAAATAAAACAATAGAAAAATTAGAGCCGATGAGAAATAAATCACAAATTATATATCACTGGAGTAAATACTGGGCTAAAGCAGCATTAATATCATCAGCGTTTTCCTTCATATATGATTTAACTGATGCAATGTTTTATAATTTAATACATGGAGAAGAAGAGAAAGACAGATTAATGGAATTACTGGCGGGCGAAAATTTAACTGAAAAAGAAAAAGAAAGATTGATTAATAAATTAATTGCAAAAACATTATTTGATATTTCTCCATTGCCATTTTATGCTTTGAATCCTCAAAACTTTGCAGCTTCTCCATTGCTTCCGAAAGTAGAAATATTCCCCTATGGAGATTATTTCAACTGGAATAAAAGAGGAATAACAAGAAGTTTAACAAGTTATGGATTAAATGTAGTTCCAGTATTGGGATTAGTTGACAGAGTAACGGGGCGAGCAATAAGCAAGAAGATAACAGATTGGATAGTACCGGAAGAAGAAAAAGAAAAAACAAAAATAATGATACCGAAAATAAATATAGAAAGAGCAAGCGCAGGAAGATAAATAATGACATTTATTTTCCTAATGACAAATGAATTTGAATATTAAGAAAGTATTTTTATTTTACTAAATAATTTGCAATTATTAATTAAAAAACTTAACTTATAAGTGAAGTTTTCGATAATTGAAGTAAAAAAAGGCAAAAAAGGTATTATTTATACTATCAAGTATAATTCAAAAGAATACAATGAATACGAAGAATTTGTCTACACACATAAAGATATTAACCCATCTGGAATTAAAACCATAGACATATTGTTAGAAAATATGGTTAAGAAATTTGGGATACGAGATGGTTCATTTAAAAGAGAAAGTCCGGAAAGACCACATAATTTCAGAGTTTACAGAATACTTAATGAAAGGGATGAGGAATTGAAATTGCCATTATTAAGATTATATTGTATAAAATTATCAAACTTAGCAATAATTATCGGCGGCGGAGGAATTAAAGATGAGAATAAACAAAAATTGATTGAGAATCCAGAATTAAATGATATATGCAATTTTCTAATGAAGTTAGACAAATTAATTGATGAACGTGTTATGAACAAAGAGATTTTAATTAATGAGAATGGATTAGAAGGGAATTTAGAGTTTGATACTGAAGAAGTTAACAATATTATTTTATAAAAAAGAAGAAGGTATAAAATGAATAATAATGTAAAAGATGAAGTAAAAAAATTTTTAGAAAAAACAGAAGATAATCTTAAATATTTTATTGATCATTCTATGGGAATAGCAGCATCTATAGAAGATATATTAGAAAAGAAAGGCATGAGACAAAAAGAACTTGCAGAAAAGATGAATAAGAAAGAATCGGAAATTAGTAAATGGTTATCGGGGAGTCATAATTTTACGATTGATACAATAGCTAAAATAGAAGAAGCGCTTGGTGAAAAATTGATATTTACAAAATATGATTTAGAAGATAAAGAAAAAATTATTTATAAGTATGTGTATATTTATAAAGAAATGAGCAATATAAGTGTTGATGATAACAAATATGTATTAGAAGATGCAGCCTGATAAGATAACAGAGAAGATTGGATTTCGACTTAAGAAAATCTCTTTAATTAAATTTTTTATAGAAAATAAATTAGATTCATCGAGTATTGATGAAAAAGAGATAAAATTTGATATAAAAATAGGTTTAAGTATTGATGATAAGAACAGTATAATTAATGTAGATACTTACGTGGAATTATCAAAAGATAATTACAAATTATGTGAATTAATAACAAGGATTAGTTACGAAATAAAAGAATTAGAGAAATTACAGAAATCAGATGATAAAGAAATTAATCTTCCAGATATTTTTGTAACTACATTAATAAGTATTTCGATATCTACCACAAGAGGAATATTATCGGAAAAAACAAAAGGCACGTTTTTGGAAGGTGCTTATTTGCCTATTGTTGATCCAAAAAAATTTGTAAGAGGAAATTAAAATTTTTCAATAAATTTTTTGTGGGATTGATATGCCAATACCACAAAGAATGCTTTTTTAAAAGAATTGAAGAATTTAATCAAATAGAGGATTTCAGAGGAAAGATTGATGAATTTAACTATGTTATGATTACTTTACTATATTTAAGAATAGTATAATAAATTTATATATAACACTATTATAACACTTTTTTTAAAAAAGGGCACAGGCAGGAGCAATTTTTATTGAAAAATCTTTGAAAAAAAGCGAAAAACAAAGGTTAAGCTTACTGTCACGCAGGAGGTCGCGAGTTCGAGTCTCGTCGGCCCCGCAATTCTAAAGCCTTGTAATTAAATAAGTTACAGGGCTTTTTTAGTTTTAATGGAATATATAAAAAAATTATTATAACACTTTTTATAACACTTTTTTTAGATTCTTCAGTGTAAACTTATCTAAATCTTTCCTTGCAACATTAACATTATAGTCAATGTAATTTTTATCTGTTATTTGAATATTTGCGTGGTCGAGCAATTTTTTTACTGTAAAAATATCCATTTTAAGTATGTTTATTAAAAAGCTGGCAGTAGTTGAACGAATTTGTTTTAATGTATAACGTTTTTCGATTTTGCCTTCATTGTAAAGTGTATTAATTTTTCTTTCCCAGAAGCTTAAAGGATAAGTATAATTTCGTGGATTTATTTTGTACATAGGAAATAATCTGCCCTTATCCCCAGGAGATACATTCATTACTATTAAAAGATTTTCTAATTCTTTATAAAGAGGAAAACGATAATATGGTTTTCCTTTTAACTCGCCTGCTTTAATGTTTCTTATAATAATTTGTTTGCGTTTGAAATCGATGTCTTCTTTCATCTGGACCATAGCACTGGAAGGACGGCAGCCAGTAAGCAGCATAAAATAAATTAACCAATAATGATGCGGATATTTTGTGTCTTCCTTAAATGATTGAATTATAGTATACATATCTTCAAATAATATTGGATTTGGATCTTTCTCTTCCGAATCAATTGGTTCTATTATGTTTTTCGATACATATTTTTTATCAACAAAATATTTCCAGAGTGAGTGAAGTGTGCGGGTATAAATAGACCGGGAATTTTTTGATAATTTCTTTTTTTCAAAGTAAAAGAGCAGTTTATAATAATCTTTATCGTTATACTTATAAATATATTTATCACCGCAGGCATTAATAAAATGGTTTACCGCAATATTATAATTTTCTAAAGTCTTTTGTTTAAGAAATTTTTTTATTCCGGGGATTGTTCTTATTTCAGCAAATTCTTTTAATGCATCGGAAAGCAGCAATTGTTTTTTTAATCTTACACCAGATTTAGCCTGCAGGTCTCTTTCTGCAAGTCCTGCTTTAAATTCACGAACCAAATTTCGAAGCTGTTGAGTGCCGACAAGTTTTTCGCCTTTCTCGTATCTTTTGCGGTCAGCTTCCGTAACAGGAATTTTTGTATTTACAGATTTTCTTTTACGAGAAGGATCAGTTTCTAATTTATCATAATAACGAAGCCAATAATAAGGAGAATTTTTTTGGATGTAGATGCCCTTCATGGATAAAATTATTTTTAAACGTTTGTAAAATAAAAAAATGATTTTAATTAAAGCATCAAAAAAATATTATTGAAAAGAAAATAAATTATTTGCAAATTTGTTAATAAATATGATTGTAAAGTTTTATGAATGAGGGTAAAGCAAATTTATTATATAAATGGAGGGGGTGATGCCGTTTCAAGATTATTATCTTAATCAATTCCCTCATGATATTGAAACATTAGAATATCAAGAACTTCCAGAATACTATTTTAGAGATCCGCATTTATATGGTGTTGATGAATATACAAGGTTTTTTGGGGGCATAAACTGGCAAAATATTGAAAGAGATATTAGAAATATTGACAGAAACAATCTTGACTATTTTATTCTTTGTTTATTTATGATTGTTGTAACAGATTCGTTAATGCATACTTATTATCACGACCAATATTTAGAATTCAGGGAACTTACGAAATATCCAAAATTTGGGTGGCCAGGAATGCGTCCTAATCATGAAAATCCCAAGAAAATTTTGAGTGTGCCTTATGAAAGACAAGTAACAAGATTTAATGGAATAGATGTAAATGAATTTGTTAATTTTTATACAGAAACATGGAATAATTTTTTTAGAGAATATTTTCCAGAAATAAGTATTATTAATTTTATAAGAGCATTTTTAAACGACAGAGATCTTGCAATGAGCATTGAAGAAAGGAATACTTTTTATGGACAGTTTTATATGAGATTGTCAAATTGGGAAGCAAGTCATAGGTATTATTAAATTTTATTTATAAAATATTTTTGAAAATTAGGGAGGATGAGAAATGAATACTGGAAAAGCAGCCGAAGAATTTGTAAAGGAATATTATAGAAAGCAAAATGTTAGATTAGTTAAGACTAAAGGAGAACTTGGCTATGATTTTAAAAATGAAGATTCAACACTATTCATTGAAGTTAAAGGAGCAACAACTAAAGATTTAACCAGAGTTTTATTTAGATATTTTACTAATACTGAATATGAAAAAGCAAGATTATGCAAGAAACAAAATTTAGAGTATAGGATTCATTTAGTTATTGGAATTGGAACGGATGAGATTAAACATTACATAATCCCAGGGAAAGTACTATTAGATGAAGCAAAACCAGAAATATCATGGAATTTACCAATTAGGAAAAAACTTGAAATATATCTCGCAAGATGATCAAATGAAACAAAGTATATATATTATGTGTAAATGATAGAGTGATTTATTATTTTTGATAAATAATTTGAGAAAAATGTAATATATCAGTTAATAAAATTTTGCTATGAAAATTAATAAAGATAATGTAGAAATCGCATCATACTTAGTGGGAATGCATGCATTTAACATAGACCATAATTATGAGAATTTTAAATCAAATTTGATTAATGACTTACAATATTTATTTAATTTAAATTTTAAAGTAATAAGAGTAGGGGGTCTTGATATACTTAAAGTTCCAGAAAATAAAGTATTTGAAATACAATTAACTCCTAATTCAATAGTATATCAAGATATTCCAGATTTTAAAAAAATAATCGAGAACTCGAAAAAAATTTTAGATATTTGGAAAGAATATTCACCTAAAATTAAACTTTCATTAGTTGGTCTTATTACTAATTTTAAAATGAAATTAGAACGTCCTGTTTATAATCGATTTATATTAAAAGAAAAGGTTTTTCGAAATTTTCAAATAGGTGAAAAGTTAAAAGGGCTTGATTTTCATATTTATTATGTAACGAATTACAAGGGATATGATTATAATATACATTTTTCTATGTCAGAAAATATTGAGAAAGAATATATACTACAAGGAATGGTTGATTTTAATGAAAAAACAGAGAATAAGTTAACGGGAATAACAGATGAGTCATGTGATAGAATATTTTCCAGTGCAAAAAAATATTTTGAAGAAGAAATTTTAGAATTCTTAAATAAAAATGGTAATTAATTATTATGAATGCCTCGACTATAAGTTATCCAATACTGAGAATACAACAAACAAGTATTGATAATATTTTGGGAATATTCCCAATAAGACCTAAAGACATTACGAACAATATAAATATATTAGATGAAGAATTAGCAATAAATTTAGACTTACAACAAGTTAAAGAAAAAAAACAGGATGAAGAAGTAAAAAAATTAAGGTCAGATTTAGCTGAAAAAGATTTTCTAAAGAAAAAAATTAATAACATAATTAAAATAATTTCATTTTCTGAATTAGATGAAAATTGGGATGGTTATGGGGCTGAAAAAATTGACAATAATGTTTTGAAAAGAGTCTTAGAGCTAATAATTCATAAAGAATTAAAGTATCAACCAGAGGTTTTCCCAACTGGTCGAGGAACAATTCAAATTGAGTATGAAAAACCAAATAGAGATTATTTAGAAGTAGAAATTTTTAAGGATAAATATATATTATACAAAGAAGAAAATAACATATCAGAAGAAAAAGAAGTTATAAATATTAACGAAATTGTAGATTTAATTAATGAGTTTCAATCCTGATTCCGAAATATTAGATAATGAATACTTGTACAGAGCGATACATCCCAATTTTTGGAAAGAAGATGAGAATAGACCTTCAACTGCTTTATTTAAAGATAAAAAAGGTGTATCTGTAGATAGAGATGGTGAAAGAGAAGAGAAAGATATTATTCAATTTTTATTAAGAAATAGAACAAATTATGGTGCGGGTAAATTAAATGCTGGTGAGACAAAAGAGGTTGGGATATATTTGAAGCCTGATAAATTGCCTGACAATGAATATCATGCATTAATTCTTGATCCTGAAAAAATAATATTACCACCGCAGAAGCAACGATCTTTAGTAAAAATAATTCAAATAGTCAAAATTCCTTAGTAATAATGATTAATGATACTGCAACAGTCATAAATACAACTGTTGCAGTAATGGGAAAATTTCAGATTTTGACTTTCATTTTACATACAGGACAATCAAAATTGGAATCTAATTTTTTACCAAAACTGTAACCAATAATACCTCCTATTGCTACTCCAGCAAGTGTAGCAGGGATTGCAATGGGGAATGAAAATATTGCGCCAGCTATACCTAAAGTGCTACCTATAGACCCTGACAAAACTGAACTTCCCAAAGATAAAGATACTCTTCCTATAATTTTTTTTCTAATATTGATTTGTGAATTACAATGAGGACAGATAACAGTTTTTACTTTACTCATAAGAAAGCTCCATATTATTTAATGAATTAATAAAGTAATAAGGTTCCCCTTTTATAATGAGTATAAAAATTTTATCATCGTAATTCAATAATAATTTACTATCTTTACTATCAGCTGTTCATAATCACTTTTGTAATAAGATATGCATTTTTGTTTTTTAATTCATCAGAATAATAATCAATCCAGCAATGTTCGTTGTCGAATATAAGAACAAGTTCACCTTTATGTTTTTCTGCTTTTACGTCTACTTCAATAATATCTCCAGGATAAATAATTTTTACTTTTTTGCACATTGATTTGCGGATAAGAAATTTTAGTTTGCTCATAATAAATAATTTCTCAAAGTAAATTTTTTATACAAGTTAATTTATAGCAGATAACTGTTTTCTTTTGGTATCTATTAATTTTATTATTTCATCATATTGTGATTTTGTTAGTTTTTTAAGCCAGTAAGTATTGTTATATTCCCAATTTTTTATATCGTTTATGTCTTTTAATGAATAAAGATCCCGGCATAATGTATGGAATAATTCATTTTGTTCTAAAAAAATTTTGTTTTTGATATTATTAATTAGTTTTCTTCTTAAGTAAAAATAATTGATAACAAATAATACTGTTAAAAGATAAATGACTATAAGACCCCGCAGACTTATATAAATCAGTATACTAATTAATGTTTCCTGGTGAAAATATGTATTGAATGAAACAGGCAGAATAAACTGAATGAATAAAGATAAAATTATAAAGCCTGCAACGAATATTGGAACATGTATTTTTTCTAAATGTGCATGTTCTTCTAAGCAACTGAATAGTTTGATTACTGAATAATTTTCCTGCATTTCTTTTAGTGGGAAAATTGAGATTGAGAAAATTACAGCTGAAAAAACATCAATATAACTCCAAAGAATTTTATTAAAGTGGAACGGTTTGAATGGATTAAAGAGAACAGCAATAATTGGGAAAGATATTGCAAAAAAAATTTTCAACCATCTTTCAAGATATTTGTCATTTATATGCAGGAAGAGAGCAAAGAAGTATAATGAGGCAAATAATAAAATCCATCTTATTCCGAAGGAATGTCCAAAAGGACTCCTTTTGGGAATCCATTCCTTCGGAAGGAGGATTCCCAAAAGTTTATAATATATGTAAGGTAATGGTAAGACCGCAGAAACAAGCAATACAATGACAGAATATGCAATGCAGTTATTTTTTTTGCCCGATGGTCTATTAAATATCATCCTGCTCTATTATAAAATTTTCTTTAACCGAGTTAAGAAAATTTTCTAACTGGATTAATAATGAAGTAAACTCAACAATACATTGATTAACAAGAAGGGAATTATCGTCTTTATTTATCCAGATTTTATTGGAAAAGAATTTTCCAAAAGAAACAAACTTATCATTATTGTTTAAAGATAAATTCAGGTAATCGAGATAATTATAAAATATTAAATCATATTTTGAAGGGTATAATTTTTCAATTGTTGTGAATAAATTATCGGCAATTATGCTCGATATTCTATAATCATCAAAAACCTTATAAACAATTTCCAGAACCGCAATTACTGATATTAATAAAGCAGCAGTTAAATATGTTTCTTCATCTTCTAATAAATTTTCCGATGCGTGTTCTTTTAGTCTAAGTATAATATTTTGCAATTTTTCTTCATCAAAACAGAAAGAAATAATTGCATTCAGTATTTGATATGGAGTTATAGTATTCATGAGCATAAAATTATAAATGTTGAAAAATCTATGGTCATTCTCTATAAAAAATCTACAATTTACTAATTAAAGGACTAAATTTTTCTAATATCTTGGTGGTTTACAAACTTTACAAGGGATACCTTTTCTATCTTTAATTTCTTTCAAAGTTAAATCAATGCAGTTTTTTGTGCATTTAATTGCCCACTTGCACTCTTGTCTATGATATTTTCCAGTATTAGTGTTATACTTATAAAGGACTTCTTGCTCTTGCGAGTAAGAGATATTAAAAATAAATAAGACTACAAATAAAGAAATTAATTTTTTCATTTATTTACTCCTCTTTTATTGAAATAATTAGATAGAATAATACAGAAGTACAGAAGGAAATAATTATTTGAAAAATTAATTGTCTTATATCCATAATTCTGGTTGTTTGGATATAAACAGGTTTAGTGATTTTATATTGGGGATAATGAATAATTGTATCGACAATTTTTTTGTAATATTCAGGGGGTTTTTTAAAAATTATTTCTAATATTTCTTGGTCATATCCGAACTTTTCTAATTCAAATAATCCTTTGTTAGTACGCTTGTTATACTTTGGATTAAATTGTGGAAAAGTTTTTATTTGTTTGTATTTGTAAATTGTATCAGATAGAATTTTTTTGCTGATTTTAATTGCGTATGTACTGTCTTCTTTGTTAAGTTTTCTATTGGTTACTAAGTAGGTTTTATTATAACCAGCATAAAAATATCTTTGATCGTCATTAAATAGAAAATCAAAGAATTTCCTCTCATTTTCAATTTTGTATGGGGGGAATAATAAATTAATAATTAACAGGCAGTTAAATAAAATTAAACTATATTTAAATGAAGCAGCCCTCATTATATTAAATATACTTTTTATATAATTATGCTTTACGATTTAAGTAAATTATAATTTTCTTGAATTTCTTATGTTTAGATTAATTGCTACAACAGGATGAATTGCAATAATATCTTTTGTATCAATTACACGAACATCATAATCTGGATTATCTGAAGTCAGTTTAATAAAAAACTCATTAATTGGATAATATCGTTTAATGTATTGATTGCCATTACGGAGTTTGACAGCCACAATATCACCTGCTACAGGTTCTAAATCCATATCAACCAGGACAACATCGCCATCACGCAAAGTTGTTTCCATGCTGCGGCCATTAACTCTGAGAGCAAAACAGCGATGATGCGGATATTTGTAAATGAAATATTCTTTTTCGTCATATAATTCCACGTCAAATTTCTCCGGCTCGCCTGCATAAACTTCACTTAAAACAGGATATTCAGAAGCTGGAATTGCACCCTCAAATGGTATCTCAATTTTTTTATATTTTATATTTTCTGGATCAGAGTCATCAATACGAATATTGAGACCTTTTTCAATTTTACGTATAGTATATTGATTAGGTTTTTTCGTCTTACCTGTTCTTAATTGGGAAATAACAGCATTTGATACACCTGTCTTTTGCTCAAGCTCAATTGAACTTAATCTAAACTCCCTCATTAATGTTTCAATAAGCTCTTGCCAATTCATAATCTAAATATCTCTAAATTAATCTAAAATCATAAGAAAATAATTATAAAAAATTTCTAAATATCTCTTGACATTTTGATTTTATTTTGTATATTAACAAGAGAAATTTAGAATAATTTAGGATATATAAAATGCTGCGATTTGATTTCATAAAATTTTTATTGGATAAAAGAATGAATGGATATGAATTCTCAAAGATATTAAGCATACCCAATCCTTCAGCATATATCATGATTAAAAGAGGGACTATAAAACCATCGTTACTTAAAAAGCTTGAAGAAATATATAACGAAGATTTAAGCAGATACATTCTTAGTACTCCTCAAAAATCCAAAACAAAGATAAATAGGTAATTGGTTATGAGAAATGAAAATCCAAAAACAATTTATTATGAATCCATTACGAATTCATTAAGAATACATGATGAAAACAATATAAAAATAATATTAAATGCAATTGACACAGCAATAAGAGAGTATCAAGTTAAAATGAAAAAGTTTATTCCGAATGCATTTAAGTTTTTTGCAGAATTATGCGGATATAAATCACAGAATCAAATTTATTCAATTATTGAGATGAGAAAGAATTATGATCTAAAGATAAAAGATGCAAAGATAATATATGATGAAACTGGGGATGAACGGATACTTGAAGCAATAATTACATATTTCAAAATAAAATAAAGGAGGTAATATGAAAGTAAAAACAGTTTCATATTCCAAGTTATTTAACTTAGGAAATTTTGAACATGAGAAAATTGGCTGTGAAGTCGAGCTGGAGGAGAATGAAAATCCAATTGATGTTTTATCAAAAGCAAAAGCATTTGTTGAGCTGTCATCAAAAGATGCAGATGATAAAATAGAAAGAGCAAAGAGAATTATTGCTGATGAATTGAATTATAAGTTGAGAGAAGTAAATGAAGCAAAAAAAATTATAAAAGCATTAGAAGAATTAGAATTAATGGGAATCCTCCTTACGAAGAAATAGATTCCCATTCCGAAGGAATGGATTCCCAGAAGGAGTCCTTTGGGACATTCTTATGGAATAAACGGCAATGGAAATACAAAATAAAAATATCATAATAACAACAGCAGAAAAAATCATACTGGATAAGATAGAAAGTTTAGAAAAGAAGATTAATGAATTATTAGAAAAGCAGATTGCCGCAAGTATTGAAGAGATATCGTTAAATAAAGCAAGCAGACTGCTGCACAGGTCATCTGAATTTTTGAAAAATGAAGTTAGGTCAGGAAGATTAAGAGCTGTTGTTTATAAAGGCAAAAACAAAGAAAAGAAATACAAGTTCAGACTAAATGATATAATAGAATATCAGAATAAGAGAGCTACAAGAATAGAAGATGGTTTCGACGGAATTGAAACAGCAGAAGAGATTGCAACAAGAATATTTAAGAGGCAAAAGACATGAGACGTTGTGATTTGCTTTCTAAAAATTTTTTAACAATCTATATCAATCTGGGTGTATTAATTAACTTATACTTTTTACTAAACTATCTGGGGGTAATATGATTAAGGATGCTTTATATCTACTGAGTAAAATTCATGTATGGATTGCAACTGCGGTAATGACAGCGTTTACAAGCGGGCTGTTAATTGGTTATAAGGAATATACTGCAGCAATAATAATTATTGCTGTTTGCACAACGACTGTTGTTGTGTGCGATATAATGCTAAAAAAAATAAATGAAAATTTAAAAGTATAGGAGGGGAAAATGAGAATTGAAATTGAAAAATGGATGGAAGAACACGGCGAAACTATTGAAGATTATTATGATGACAGGAAAGAGAGAATTAATGAACTCACTTTCAGTGAAGCATACAAAATTGCAAAAGATCATATTGTTAATAAATGTTTAGATGATGATGAATTTTGGGAAGCTATTAAAGAAGGAATAATGGACACCTGGCATAACAAAGAAAATATGCTTGAAGAACTGCTGGATATGATAGGAAACGGCAAGGGACAGAGATTAGAAAAATATATTAAAGAATTAATATATGATGAGGAGCTGTTAAAATGAGGATTGAAGAAATTGAAAATGAATTATCAGAGATAATAGATTTTGCAGGATGCTATTATAACAAAGACAACAGTGAAGAGATAAATGAAAGGATAACAAATTTAAATGTATATCTTGCAAGGAGTGCAGTATTATTAAGTGAAGCTCAATATTTATATGATAGAAAATATGCAGACGAAACGGAAGCATTACTAAGTGAGCAGCAGTTATCTCCGTCAGTAATTACAAATCTTGCAAAATCACGATGTGCTTTAGAAGGGAAGATTGTGAAATTAGCAGAAAGAATTAACAGGACGATTACGCATCAATTAGACAGTTTAAGAACACAATTGAGTTATTTAAAAGTGCTGCAGATGGAGAAATAAATGGATTATTCAAATACAAAACTGAGCGGTTATGATTTGCTTAATAAAAATGCCAGGCAAAAAGCGATTTTGTTCAAGCTGAATTATATAAAAAAGAATATAAAAGAAATAAGATTATTTGATACTGACGGCAGGCATGAAAGATTTATAAATGATGCAGAAAATATAATAATGAAGAATGTTGAATTAACCGATGCACAAATTAAATACATTGAATTTTTATACAACAAATTAGGGGGGTAAGTGACAGCATCAAATCATAATTTGCTTTTTAAAATTAGACCAATAATTGAAGTGGGAATCCTCCTTCCGAAGGAATGGATTCCCAAAAGGAGTCCTTTTGGACATTCCTTCGGAAAAAGACTAAAAGAGTATGAAAAGTATCATAAACTTCTTTGTGAAGAAGAAAGAGCATTAGTGCGGTTAATAATTACATCTATAGTATTATCTGAACGATTAAGAAATTCTTATGCAGCTGAAAAAGTAAATTTATTTACAAAATTAAATTAGAGGGATTAATATGTTCGAAATGCAATCTGTTGAGATAAATCTGCCTGATATAATTGCAGCATTTAAATACAGCGAAGGATATCTTGAATTAAAAAGCAATATTGAGAAGGCAGTTGCAGAAAGCTCAGATGTAGCAGTAATAACAGCATCTGATGTATCAATTGCAGCTAATTATATAGCTAATTATAAAAAGATAACAAAAGAAATTGAAAATCTCAGAAAGAGAGCAGTTCAGCCATTAATAGATAAAAAAGCAGAAGTTGATGCATTCTTTAAGTCAATACCAGAGCTTTATGAAGATGAATTAAAGCGGCTTGAAAGAGAAGTGCTTGAATTTAAGAAGAAGACAGAAGCAGAAGCAAAAAGAAAAGCAGAAGAAGAACGGAGGAAACTTGAAGAAGAAGCACTTGAAAGAGCAATTAAAGAAGGGAGAGAAGAAGTGCCGATAATACCTGAGATTATTCCCGAAACAAAAAAAATATCTGAGCTTAATACATCAAAAGTAACAACAAGACGTATAAAGACATTTAGAGTAATTGATGAAAGCAAAGTACCAAGAGAATACTTGATGATAGACGAAAAGAAGATTAGAGCAGAACGAATGAAATATGACTATGAAGCAAAGTCAACAATTCCCGGTGTGGAATTTACATTTGAAGAAACAGTTGTTTAGATAATTGAGGGATAAAATTGGAAGAAAAAGCAATTACATATTTAAGACCAACAGGAATAAATACTTATCTTGAATGCGGAGCAAAATATTACTTTCAAGAGATTGAAAAAATGGCGGTGCCTAATAAATCTTATTTAGCATTCGGCACTTCAATACATCAAACCCTGAAAGAAAATTTTGCTTATAAAATAATCACAAAAACAGATTTAGAAATTGAAGAAGCAAAGCAGATATTCAGTGAAGTATTTGACAAAGAATTTGAAAATGTAGACAAAATAGATTTAGCGGAGGAGAAACCCGGTTTAATTAAAGATCAGGGGATTAAATTAATTGAGAAATATCAAAAGGAAGTGAGTCCGAGAATCATTCCTGCTGCAGTTGAACAAAAGATAAAAGTAAAATTTAAGAATTATGATTATGGTTTAGCAGGAACAATTGATTTATATGATACAGACAATCAAATTATCGATCATAAAACAACATCAAAAGAAATTAACGGCAAAATTCCAATCAGCTATCAAAGGCAGATAAGTGCTTATGCAATATTAGAAGAAGCAGCGGGACATAAAGTCGAAGGTGCAAGAATAGATTATTTAAAGCGTGATACAACTGAAATAAGACATTTAAAAGTTGAAATAGACAAAGAACATTTTTTAAGAATATTTCAAACAGTTGGAGATGCAATAAAGAACGGAGTTTTCATACCTAACAGGAATTCTTTTTTGTGCACAAAACGTTACTGCAAATATTATGCAGAATGCGAAAGAAAATACGGCGGGACAGTTAAAAATTAATTCCAAAGGAGAAATAAAATGAACAATAATAATGAAGCACTGGAAATTAAAGCAGAAGAAATAAAAGAAGATTCATTAAATGCTTCTGAACTTTTAAGGGTTCAAGGACTTGTGCAGACAAAGACGAGATATCAAACTGCAGTTCAGGTAATTAAAAAAAGAGAATTAACCGATATTATAAACAGAGTAGAACAAGAGGCAGCAATAAGCGGTGAAGATTTTTATTATTCATATCCGCAGGGGGACAAGTATATAGAAGGTGTTGGAATAAACGGGGCGTTAATACTTGCAAGAAATTGGGGCAATAATGCAGTAGAAGTGAGACCATTTGATTTAGGTGATAAATATGTATTGATAGGGGACTTTATTGATTTTGAAACTGGTTTCAATTTATCGAGACCATATATACTTAAGAAAAAGATTTTGAAAAATAAGAAAGGCAATGCTATATATGAAAAAGAGAGAAATGATGAAATAGTATTTCAGATAGGGACTTCAAAAGCAATGAGGAATGTAATACTTAATGCACTGCCTAATTATGTAATAGAAGCTGGTCTCAGAAGAGCAAAAGAAGGGTATCGCAAAAAATTAGAAGAGTATATAAAGAAGAACGGGATTGAAAAAGCAAGGGATATGTTAGTTAAGAGAGCTGAGAGATTAAATGTTGCCAAAGAATTGATCGAAAAAAATTTTGGCAAATCGAGCAGCTGGGATATTGATAAAATATTATTAATAAGCGGGACACTAAAAGGAATAGAAGAAGGATATCACAGTATAAATGATGCTTTTCCAAAAGGAATTGAAGCAAAAGAAAATGGTCAATCGGCTGAAAATAAGTCAATTCAATGGGACATTCCTTCGGAAATTGAAAAGGCAGAAATAGTTAATGAAAAAGTAATATTAGCTGCAGAAGACTGGGAAAATCCTGAAAAGATTATAAGAGCAATTGAATGCATAAATGATATAAGTGAACTAAGAAAATTTAAGAAAGAAAATAAATCAAGACTTGATGCATTTGGAGGAAATGACAGAGAAAATATATTGAAAGCGCTAATAGAAAGAGAACAGAAATTTATGCAGAATATCGAAATGGGAAAACATTATATCAGAAGTTAAAGAAAAATAATTTTAAACAATTAAAGGAATAAGTAATGTTAATAGAAAAGTTTAAATACAACCGGGAAAGTAAAAAAATAAAAGTATCGTGGAAATCAGCAAATACAGATGAT